>JAVZCK010000007.1 GCA_038874435.1 Thermoplasmata archaeon | reverse complement strand
CGCAACGATACCCTTCATAACACTACCGCCTAAACTTTAGGTAAAAACTCCTTTTCGAACTGTGTCTGAAGAGAGAAAACTCTTCCAATTATGGACATAACGCTCCATAAACTTCAAACATTTCCGTCCTTTTTAACGCACTTTCATCATACGAACCATTTAACAAATACATGAAAGTATGGTTTACTCCTCTGATTTCATTTTCTCTGTGGAAAATTGGTAAGGGACAGCGTAAAAGCTTGTGTGGCTCATACCAACCTTCCGAAGTCATGAACAAACAACAAACCTTATCTATTATGTGCGTTATCGCAAAGCGAGAGCATGCTCACAGATGAAGAAATAAAATTCCTGACAGAGAAGGCCATTGTCGTGAGGAGACACATTATAAGGATGATTTACAATGCACAATCAGGGCACCCTGGTGGTAGCTTATCTGCCACGGATATCCTTGTTGCTCTCTACTTCAAGTATCTGAGGCATCGTCCTACTGACCCTGGCTGGGCTGATAGAGATAGATTTGTTTTAAGTAAAGGTCACGGAGTCCCTGCACTCTATGCTGTGCTCGCTGAAAGCGGTTACTTTCCGAAAGAGGAGTTGCTTACACTCAGAAAAATCAACTCACGACTTCAGGGGCATCCAGATGCAAGGAAATTGCCCGGAATTGAGGCATCTACTGGTTCACTTGGTCAGGGGCTGTCTGTCGCATGTGGTATGGCTCTAGCTGGCAAAATTGACAAAAAGGAATACAGAGTTTACGCAATGATTGGCGATGGCGAAAGCGAAAGCGGTCAAATCTGGGAGGCAGCAATGACCGCACATCATTACAAATTAGATAATCTGACTGTCTTTCTGGATAGGAACAATCTTCAGATTGATGGCTGCACTGAAAACATAATGTGCCTTGAACCGCTGAAAAATAAATGGGAGGCATTCGGCTGGCACGTGATTGAAATCAATGGGCATGATTACAGGGAAATAGGGAAGGCGATTGAGGAAAGTTGGGGTGTAAAGGGAAAGCCCACAATGGTCATTGCAAAGACTGTAAAAGGTAAGGGTGTTTCCTTCATGGAGAACAATGTGAGTTTCCATGGAAAGCCACCAAACAAGGAAGAGGCAGAAAGAGCAATGAAAGAACTCGGTGATACGCTATGAACTGGAAAAAGGAAAGTTTGAGAGATGCGTACGGCAAAACTCTCGTGGAACTTGGGAAAGAAAGGAAGGAAATAGTAGTTCTTGATGCTGACCTTTCATCATCAACTAAAACCGCCCTTTTTGGGAAGGCATTCCCAGAACGGTTTTTCAATGTTGGCATAGCAGAGCAGAACCTGATGAGCATTGCAGCAGGGCTTGCCTATTCTGGAAAAATTCCTTTTGTGTCAACCTTTGCCGTTTTTGCAACTGGGAGAGCTTATGACCAGGTGAGGCAGTCGATTTGCTATCCGAATCTTAAGGTAAGGATTGTAGCAACCCATGCTGGGTTGACAGTTGGTGGTGATGGAGCCAGCCACCAGATGTGTGAGGACCTAGGGCTAATGCGTTCCATGCCCAACATTGCAATTTTCTCACCTTGTGATGCTCCCCAGACCCGTGAAATAATAAAGAATGTTGTGGATTACCCAGGACCAGTTTATGTTCGTCTCGTTCGGCAAGACCTACCAACAATTACCGAAGGGCAGGATTTCAGAGTGGGAGAGGCACAAGTGCTTCTAGACGGTAGTGATGTTACAATTATTGCCACAGGTAGTATGGTTTCCACAGCTCTTCAAGCATCTAATGAACTGAAAAACCATGGAATTTCCGCAAGGGTAATAAATATTCACACGATCAAGCCCATAGATATCAAAACCATTGTGAAATGTGCAAGGGAGACAAAAGGAATCGTGACTGTAGAGGAGCATACTGTGAGCACGGGTTTGGGTGCTGCGGTTGCAGAGGTTGTTTCAGAGCATTACCCTACATTTGTTAAGCGCGTAGGTGTGCCTGACACATTTGGTGAATCTGGTGAACCAGAACCATTGCTCAAAAAGTACGGTTTGAGTGTGGAAAGCATTGTAAGAAAGGCAAAAAGCATAGTGGAGGTGAAAAAATGAAAATCTTTCTGGACACTGCAAATGTGAAAGAAATAAGGGAAGCAAACAGCTGGGGGATAATTGATGGTGTGACCACGAACCCGAGCTTGATTGCGAAAGAGGGCAGAGATTTCAGGGAAGTGGTGGAAGAGATTACAGGGATTGTAGATGGGCCGATAAGTGCAGAAGTGGTGAGCATGAATGCAGATGGAATGGTTGCAGAAGGAAGAGAGCTTGCGAAAATCCACAAGAACATAAACATCAAAATCCCGATGTGTGTGGAAGGACTGAAGGCAACTAAAGCGCTTGCAAAAGAGGGAATAAAGGTGAACATGACCTTGGTGTTCTCTCCAAACCAGGCATTACTTGCAGCAAAGGCAGGAGCTGCATTCGTAAGCCCGTTTGTTGGTAGATTGGACGATGTGGGGCAGGATGGCATGCTGATGATTCCAGACATTGTTGAAATTTATAGGAATTACAATTTCAAAACAGAAATTATTGTTGCGAGTGTTCGGCATCCCATTCATGTTTACCAGGCCGCCCTTGCTGGTGCCCACATCGCTACAGTGCCATTCAGCGTGCTGGAAAAAATGGTTAAGCATCCACTGACAGACATAGGCATAGACCGCTTCTTAAAAGACTGGGAGAAGGTGCCGAAGAAGAAGTGAGGGGGCTAGCCGTTGGAACTTTCTATTGTCGGTAGAGAGAAGGAAATAGAGTATTTCGGAAGTGCAATCCAGCAATGTAAGTCAGGAAGGGGCGGAACCTATTTAATCACAGGCCCAATAGGTGTTGGAAAGTCGAGGTTGCTTGAGGAAATTGCTGCAATAGGGAAAAGCCAGAATCTTGCGGTATTATTTGGTAGAGGTCTTGATGAGAAATCTGTGCCCTATCTTCCATTTACTGATGCTCTGAGCAGTTATAGCAAGAATGAGGCAGAGGCGTACACTCCTCTTGCTCTCTCTTTAGCAGGAGGCGAGCAGAGAGGTATTGAGAGCGTTGATTTAACAAGAGAGCGGGGACGCATTTTAGAATCTCTGTCAAAGAAAATAATGGATATTGAAACCAGGCAACCAATGATCCTAATAATTGATGATTTACAGTGGGCGGACACAGCATCACTTTCTCTTTTCATTTACTTAGCGAGAAACCTAACAGGGAGGAGAATTTTGCTCCTTGCGGCATATCCTGATGAAGCAATGAAAACAGAAAAGAACCCCGTATTTGTGAATACAGTGATGCAACTTCGTTCAGAGAAACTTGCCAATGTAGTGGAACTAAAACCGCTCACATACGAGGCAATTCTGAAACTCCTAGAAATCGAATTTGGAACTTGGAAGATTCCAGAAGAAATTGCAAAGATGATCTACCAGAGGACTGAGGGCATTCCTCTATTCGTTACAGAATTTGTTAGAAGCATCGTTGAAGAAAACATCTATGACCCAACTAAACGGGAGCTTAGGATTTCGCCAGAGGAACTACAGATGCCTTCTACAGTTCAATCGATCATTAAAGGTCGTCTATCCATTTTATCCGAGAATGCTAGGAAACTGTTGACATACGCAAGCATTTGTGGTAGGGTGTTTCAGTATGATGTATTGGAAGCAATTACAGAGATGAACACTGAGACTATGCTAGATGCATTGGACGAACTACTTGAAAAGGGTTTTCTTCGTGAAGAGGGTGAAGAAAAATACCGATTTGTTCACAATGCAATCTATGAGACAGTATTTAACGAAATTATTGGTGTGAGGAAGAGAATAGTTCACAGAAAGATTGGTGAGGCGTTGGAAAAGCTTCACAACACACCTGAGTATGCTCATGAAATTGCAAGACATTATTACAATGCCCAGAGCTATGATAAGGCAGCACCTTTTGCTCTCAGGTCTGCAGAGGACTTTGCGAAGATTTACGCGACAGATGAGGCAATAAAGTATGCAGAAATGGCAAGATTTTGTTATGAAAAAATAGGTCAGAAGGATTCGCTAATGGTTGCATCAATGCTGCTTGGGGATATGCTCCTCCTGAATGGAAAGTATGATGATGCTCTACGTGTGTACGAAGAAGTGAGGGCACTCGCAGAAAGAGAAAGCGCTAAAGAAAAGATTGGTATGGCAACCGCAAGAGTTGGCCTAGCATACCATCGTAAAGGAATGATGAACAAAGCTCTAGAACATCTTATGCAGGCATTAGACATTTTCGAAAAATCAGGGTTGAAAAAAGAGTATGCTAGAACTCTGAGACAGATCGGCTGGGTCTATGAACGAAAAGGGGACTTTGCAACCTCGCTGGAATATGTATCGAAAGGTTTAAAGATTACAGAGGAACTTGGAGATCCTGCAGAACTGGCAGATGCATATCATCGTCTGGGGACCACTCAGTTGAGCATTGGACTGATGGAAGAAGCGGAAAAGAATCTGAACACGGCCGTAGAGATTAGGAAAAAGAATAACCTTCTCAAAGGGCTTGCCGATTCCTACAACAATCTTGGAATACTTTATCATGATACCGGCAACACTGAAAAAGCAGTGGAATATTATCTCAAGGCAAAGGAAATTTACGCAAAAATAGGAGATGTGGTGGGAGAATCAATGATGTCCAACAACCTTGGTATAATTTATCATGATAGGGGAGAATGGGAGAAGGCGCTTGAAAACTATATGCGAGATTACCATACAAATCTTAAAGTAGGGAATCTCTGGGGACACATGATTTCTTCCAGTAATATTGGGAGCCTGTACAGGGAAATGGAGAATTACGAAGAGGCTTTGAAGTACTACAATGAAGCCCTAGAATACTCTGAAAAGATTGGTGAGAAATGGATATATTGCACAGCACTTGGTAGTGTGGCAGAGATCTATGCAGTGAAAGGAGAGATTGAAAAAGCAAAGGAGCTCGCGGAACGTTGTTTGATGGTTGGAAAATCTACTGGCTCTAAAGAATCTCTCGCCTCTGCCTACACATCTTTCGGTATGGTTCAAAGACATGCAAAGAACTGGGAGGAAGCAGAGGAGTACCTAACCAGCGCAAAACTTCTTTACGCAGAGATGAAAATGAAGAGTGGGATTGCTGGATGTGACGAGGAACTTGGAATTTTGTATGCTGAAAAGGGAGAGAAAGAGAAGGCAAGAAAGTTTTTTGAGGATGCGATTAAAGGATACAAGGAGTTAGGACAGATTAAGTCGATGGAACGAATTGAAAAAACAATGAAGAAATACTCACTACTTTAGAACTGAACCCTTTTCAAACTTTTTCTTAAGACCCCATGTTACAGGAATCCATATCATCAACAAGCTCCCACTTGAAACCATCAGCATTCCCCAGGAAATAATTGCATCTGTTCGAACTGTCTTATCAATCACAATTCTAATGGTCGCGTTCCAATCTTTCACAATATGTATCACATACTCCTTCCCGATTTTTTCAGGTGTGAGGAATTGGGCACAGCTTTTGCTACCTGTAGTAGTATTGTTCAGCGTTTGATTGAAGTAGGGGTAAAATCTCCCATTGGCATAATTTGTGGTAAAATCCACTATCTCTGCAATTATAACTGTGGCACAGCCATTATCAACAGTAAAACTCATAGTCTCAGCATAAGAGAATCCGTGTGAATCTCTTGGTACAAAACTTATGTTGAAGTATTTTCCATGACCTACATTAAAATCTGTTTTTGTAAGCGTCTTTACACTGAGCGGTAAAGCTGGATGGAACATTAAAACACCAGCAGCAAGAAGCACCAAACCATAAATTAGTGCTTTTCTCATGCTTCTTTTGGCAGACAACACCCTTCTAGTATCACTCACTTCAAATGCAATTTCTCCAATAGCAAATGCTCCAAAAAACCATGTAGATGTGAAAATACCAGCAAGGCACACAGTAATTCCATCAGGAATTGGCAAGTAAAATGGGTTTACATTTCCCCCAGCAATCAGGAAAACTACGATGAGAAGAAAGAACACGCTAGCAATAACCCAGGTTAAAGTTTTCTTTACCTGTTTGAGTTTCTCCAAGCGTGTTAATTCCTGTTCTTTCATCGTTTTTGGTGAGGGTTTAGTTGTATTTATGGATTTTTGTGGCTGCCACCCAAAGGTTCTTATGCCTCTCCTTAATCCATGTGCATATGTCCAATGTATGTGAATTGCCAAGGAAAAATGCCTCAGATACAGAAATCGACGAGATTTTGGCCAACTACAATGTGGTAGCAATAGTTGGCGTTTCTGACAAACCTGACAGAGACAGTTATATTGTAGCTAAGTACTTGCACGAACACGGTTACAAAATCATCCCTGTGAATCCGAACATCAATTCTCTATTTGGGATAAAGGCCTATCCCAGTTTGAGTGAGGTGCCGGAAGCGGTAGAAATTGTGGACATTTTCAGGAAGCCAGAGACCGTGCCCGAAATTGTGGAAGAAGCAATAAAGAAAGGTGCAAAAGTAATCTGGATGCAGAAGGGAATTGTGCACAATGTAGCTGCAGAAACCGCAAGAAAGCACGGTCTAAAAGTGGTGATGGACAGATGCCTGATGGTAGAGCACAAGGGGAGAACTAAAAGAGGGAGCAGCACCCACTCTTGAACTCCATTTTTTCTCCTGACTTTTCAAGGAACTCAACGAAATCTTTGGTTGGATGAGCAATTCCACTGAAACCATGTTTCCAAGCAAGCTTTTCTATTTCTAGATTTCTAGGTCGCATGCAGCCCAGCATGATTTCGCCCTCTATTTTTTCTCTAGCATACCTGAAGACCTCTTCAATTCTCTCTGTGCTCACTTTAACATTTTCAAGTGGTGTTCCTGATACTGGTACCAGCACATTCAGAACCATTTTTTTGGGAGAATACTTTGAAACAAGATCTATTCCTGCCTCCTCCCCACTATTTTTGCCATGGTTGATTCCAATGGTAATGTGAGGAACAATGGAAGCATTTGCATCAGTAAGATTTGCAATTGTTTGTTCGTAAGCCTCCACTGAAGTGTCTAATCCATAAATTTCTCTTATGGTCGCGTGTGAACCAACAACATCAACCGAAAACACATCAATTCCAGAGGCAACATAAAGCTCTGCAAGCTCTCTCGTAAACACGAAGCCAGTATGGGCGTTGATTTTAAGGGGAGTGTAGGTTTTCAATTTATGCACGCCTTCGAGCACATCCCAAAGAGGCACACGTCCGTTTTCGTCACAGCCTCCAGAAAGCAGAAATCCATCGCTTCCTTCCTTAACTAGTTTCACTCCAATGGCAAGCAATTCTTCATTATTCTTACATGGTAGCATCCCTTTTAAGAACTTGGCACCACAATGCTTGCATAGAAGTGCACATTTCCCACCAGTGACAGAAATCCCTGGGAATTTTTCAAGTGAATATAATTTCAGTTTTTCACCTCGCGTGTCATTTCTACATCTTCTATATACCTTTACCCCTTTTAAAATCTTTTGTTAGACACAATACGATGCCGGCCATGACATACTACAATATCTCCTATTTCGCCTTCTTTTTCCATCTACTTCTTAAATTTCGTTCTGGATTGCCACATGCAAAACCTTAATATGGAAAATTACTTATCTGTGGTGTATATTCATGCAGAGAGGATTGATATTATGGCACAACAGGAACCTGAAATCTGGGATGTAATGCAGGCATATGTGAACAAACTCAAGGCACAGCAAACTGAACTGGAAGAAAAGGATAAAAAGTTAAAGGCAGTTGAAAATCAACTCAAAGAGGAGCAGGAGAAAATTGCAAAAGAGAGAGAAGGCATTGAAAAAAGGGCAAAAGAGCTGAACGATAAGGAGGCATATCTTAAGGGAAAGGAGGCAGAGCTTAGTAAAATAGAAGCAGAGTACAATGCTAAGATGGCAGCAGTCCAGAAGCATGAAGAAGAAATAAAAAAACTGGATTCTGAGTTGCGGGGGAAGATTGAGTCCTATAATGCAAAGTATAAGGAAATCGAAGAACTTCTGATGAAGATAATGAATGCAAGCAAAACTCTAGAGACGAGGGAGGAGGAGCTGATAACATTTGGGAGCAGATTGAATGCGAAGGAGAATGAATTGAATGACAGAGCTAACACAATCCAGAACACAATAGAAACCTTCAATTCTTCAGTTAAAGCGGCTGAAGAGATAAAAACTGCGATTATAGCAGACCATGAAAAATTAAAAGAGATTATAGATAAGTATACTAAGGCAGTGGAAAATTTGAAGGAGAAAGAAAATCAACTGGTGAAGCTCTCAAGCGAAATGAAGGATGCAGTTAATAAATATCTTGACGCCGAAAAAGGAATAAGTGCAAAGGAACAGAACATCCTGAAGTTGGAAGAGAATTTCAAGACCAAGATTTCTGAGTTGACCCAGATAATAGAAGGTCTCAGGAAGACCTCTGGTATTGCACCAGTCCAGCCAGAAAAAGTGGAGATTCCCAAGATGGAGGAAAAAGTTACAGTGGCTCAAGCTCCTAAGCCCCCAGAGCCAAAGCCAGAAGTCGTGAAGCCAGAGGAGAAGAAGGAAGAGGCAGCAGCAGAAGAGGTGCCATGTCCGAAGTGTGGCACTATGATAAGCAAGGATGCAATTGTGTGCTATGCTTGTGGTGCCGAGGTGAAGCCAGAGGAGAAGAAGGAAGAGGCAGCAGCAGAAGAAGAGGTGCCATGTCCGAAGTGTGGCACTATGATAAGCAAGGATGCAATTGTGTGCTATGCTTGTGGTGCCGAGGTGAAGCCAGAGGAAAAAGGTGCAGCGGGTGATGAAGCGGTAGTAAAGAAAGTGGTGAAAAAGCGGATTATTTAATTCTAAAATAATCAAATACTGTAAGAAGGGTTGAAAAAGTGGCGAGCCCGTGGAAGATATACCAGTACCAGAAACAAATTCAGGAGAAGGCAAAGGAGGCGGAAGAAGTAAAAAAATCCGCCAGGGCAAATCTAGATAGATGTAGGGAGATTATTGATTGGATCAAAAAGCTGAATCTTGATGTGGGAGAGGTTGAGAAACTTTATGCTGAGGCAAACTCAGCATATGAGAAAACTGACTACCAAAAGAGCAATGAAGTATGCAAATCGATTGAGGAAAAGACAAAAACACACATTGAGCGTGTCTGCGTAAATATTTCGGAACTCCACACAAAGTTGACAAAGAATTTGGCTGAAACCGATGAAATGAGGGCAAGTGAACTGCCAAAACAATTGGAACAGGTAAAAACATTGCTTGAAAAAGGAGAACAGCCTACAGCTGCAAAAACCGTAAGTGAGATATATGTACGCTTTGAAAAAGATCTGGAGGCAGTATTCAAGAAACTGTTTTCGATTGGTGAAAATTTGATTGGGCATAGCAGGAAGATGGGAGAAAACATTACCTATCCAGAAAATCTGTTTACACAAGCGAAACAACTTTACGAACAGAAAAAATATGATGAAGCAATTCTTAAGCTTAATGAGTCGCTTGATATTCTGAGCCTTGGAATTAAATCTAAGATTTCAGATGAAATCGCTGCGTTGCGAACAAGTGTTGATGGAGCCAGTGCACTAGGAATGAATGTATCTGAGTTTTTACCTCTTATTGAGAAGGCAGAGAAGGAGTTAAAAGCGTACAGATTTGATGAGGCAATGGGACTTGCTACCCACTTGAAATCAAGGCTGGAAGAGTTGCTATCAAAAACTGGCGAGAGTATTCTTTCTAATGTGCGAAGGTATATAGAGAGGGCCGAAAAGATTGCCTCAGAAGAGGAAGATTTCCTGAAGGCAAAATCTCTTGTTGGCAAAGTTGAGGATTTACTCAAAAAAGGAGATGTGAAAGGAGCTGGAGAACTTGCAAAACAGATAAAGGAATTATGCGAAAATGCCCAATTTCAGCTAGTACTCAAGACAATTGCCGCCTCTCGTTCTAAGTTTATCACAGCAAAGAAGATTGGTGCAGATATCTCACAGCCACTTGGTCTGATTAATTCTGCCCGTGCAGCCCTGAAAAATGCGGAATACGAAAAGGCACTTAAGTATGCAATGGACGCTGATACTGAGGTAGACAAGATAATCAAAGAGTATGAAACCTCTGCAATAGAAATTGAGAATTTGGAGGCCTCATTGAACGCACTTGCTACCTTCGGAATCGAAGTGCTAGAAGCAAGAAAGGCGGTTGAGGAAGCAAGAAAGGTGCTTGAGGAAAGGAACTATAAAAAAGTTCACGAAATTGTTGAAAATGCAAAGGTGATTGCAGAGAATGCAGCTTATGACAGAATTCTTGAACTAGTAGAGCAATTAACTGCAGATATTGAATATGCAAAGTCTATCGGATGCAACATTCAAAAATATGAGGCAAAGCATGAAGAACTGTTGGCAATGGTAAAAGCAAGGAAGATCATAGAGAGCATCCAAAATCTGAAGATATTGAGAGAAGATGTTTCAACAGTAGTGCAGGATTTTGTAATAGATGCTGTTGCACAAGTAAAGGATTTGATCGAGAAATCAGTGGGTGTTGACACCACATTCGCACGCCAGAAAATTGTAGAAGCTGAGAGTGCACTTCAGACAGGGGATGTCAGAAGTGCCTATCAATATGCTGAGGAAGCAAAGAAATCAATAAAAGAATTTTTCAGTGCCCAAGCAGGTAAGTCGCTTGAGGAAATGGGGAAATTACTCGAGTCACTGAAAAACCTTGGTGTTGATGTTACAAGCAGTGGGGAAATTTTTGAGAAAGCAAGAGAGTGCTACGGAAGTGGTGATTATCCCAAATGTCTATCCTATCTTGACGAGATCAGGACAAAACTGAACCGTCTTCTCATATCCAAAACTGAGGAGGAATTTACTGCTGCAAAGCTTGTGCTCATAGAAGCAAAGAAGAGTGGGATTGATATCACAAATTTGAAAAACCTTCTGATGGAAGCTAAGTCAGAAATTGAGGGCGGGAATTATCTCAAGGGTTATGAGCTAGCTCACAAATGCCATACAGAGGCGGAACGAATAAAGAAATTGAGCCAGCAGGCATTTGATGAAATTTCAACAGCGGCTACAATGGTGGCAGAAGCAAAGAAGAGCAATGCTGACATTTCAAAAGTTAAGGACCTTCTGCTTAAAGCAAAAGTGGCATTTGAAAACAATGACTATGAGACCGCACTAGAATATGCAAAACTCACAAAGGATGAAGCCGCGAAACTTTCATCCCAGTATCATTCAGCAAAAATAATTCTTGAGGTTGCAGATAAAATAACTATTGCAGAACAGTTTGGCATAGTCACCACAAAAATAAGGGAGATGCTGGAAGAAGCAAAGGGTTATATGAAGAATAAGGACTACATGCGTTCTTTAGAGCTTGCTAAAACATGTAATGATGAGATTTCTACACTTTTAAGGGACCATATCACATTGAGGATTTCAGAAATTGAGAATCTGATAAGGAATGCTCGGGATTTAAATGTCCATGTGCCTAAGGCGGAAGAGCTTATCCGCGAGGCAAGAATATCATTTGAAAAAGGTGACTATGTAAACTCATTGAGATACGCAACGGAAAGCAGGGATGAACTTGAGAAGGTGGTTGCGGCTTCACAGAATGCTGCAATGGAGATTAAAAAGGCACATGAGAAAATTAATGAAGCAGAGAGTTTGCGAATAGATGTATCCGCAAGCAAAACGCTGCTTAGCCAAGCAATGAACGCACTTAAAACCAGCAACTACAAAATGGCTCAGGACATTGCTGCAAAGTGCATGGCTGATGTTGATGCTGCAATTATACGACACATTGAGAAGTTGATCAACTCGTTCCAGACGGTGATTACAAACGCAAAACGCTCTGGTGCAATAACTGTAATTGCAGAGAACATGATAGCTCAGGCAAAGGTAGCATTAAGCCAGAAGAACTATAAGGAAGCTTTGAACTTGGCTATGCGTTCTGAAGGAGAACTGGAACGAGCGGAACTTCAGTACAGCATGGCTTCATCTGCAATTGCAACCGCCCAGAGCAAGATTGAAGAAGCGAAAAGGTCTGGAATAGTAGTTCCTTCTAATATCGAAGAAAACCTGAAAAATGCAAAAACAGCACTGGCAAGAGGAGATTATATAAAAGCTATGGAACTTGCCGTCAGCACCTCTGACATGATAGCAGAGGTAAAAGAGAGAATGCGTGAAATCAACGATATCATTCAAATTGCCAGGACACGAATCACCGAGGCCTATAAATACGGGGCAGAGCTCACTGAGGCAAAAGAAATTTTTGGACAGGCAAAGGCAGCACTGGAAAGTGGCAAGTATACAGAGGCACTTCAACTCGCAAAGAAGTGCATAGAGGCAGCAAAAAATACATTTAGAAACTATCTTACTGCACAGCTTGCTTCGATAGAGAACTTGGTTACTGTTGGTAACGAACTCAAACTTGATACGAGTAGATTGTCTGCGTTGATCACCCAAGCGAGGTCAGCTATAGAAACGGGTGAGTTTGAAAAAGTCCCAGAGTTCATAAACAAGGCCAAGGACTATGGAGAGAAGATGATCACCGATACGATGCAACGATTGACTAGCCAGCTGCAGAGGACAATAGAACAGGCAGCGGAGTTAATAGATGTGACAGAGTATACTCAGGCACTCGATAAGTGCAAGACGCAAATTAGTGAGAGGGTTTATGATGTGGCATATAAGCAGTTAGTAGAGACAATAGATAAAATTCAATCAGAATATCACAAAGCAATTTCTGAAAAAATCAATTTGTTCGAGAGCCAGATAATAAGTGCAGAGAAGGTGGGTATTGACACAACTACATCAATGGAAGCTCTTACGCAGGCGAAAATCGCCTTAAATAGCAAGGCATACGATGGCTTGAATACATTCCTCAACAATGCCATGCAAGAATTATATGAGAATGTGAAGACGAAGTTATCAACAGTCATATACCAGGTAGAGGTAAAACTAAACTATGCAAAGAACATGGGCGTCCTTGTTACAGAAGCAGAAAACTTGCTAAAGAAAGCAAAAGAGTCCTATGCCCAAGGAAAGATGCCCGATGCAATAGCCCAGATCCAGCAGTGTGATGTGGCAATTGAAATGGCGAAGGATATGCACAGAGAACTAACAGACCTGCTTTACACGGCAGATTCTGCAATTGCGAATGCTCGGAAGTATGGGCTTGACACAAAAGAGAGCGAGGACACACTGAAGGAAGCGCTCTACGAAAAAACAAGGGATTACAGAAAAGCAATAGAACTGACAAGGAAGTCCATAGAGATAGCAAAGAAACTTGTGGATGCTTATGAAGAAGAAAAGGAAAGAAAGGAAACAGCAGAGAAAGAAGCAAAGAAAGTAGAAGCTGAGGAGAGAGAGGAGAGGACTGAAAAGAAACCTAAGATTATTGTGCCAGGAAAGGAAAAAGAGGAGGTACAACCACAGCCGAAGCCCGAGATCGCGCCGTCTCAGCCAGCACCCGAAACGCCAGTTCCAGCACTTGTGCCAGAGGTGAAAGAAGAGGCAAAAGCGGAGCCAAAAGTTGAGGAAAAACCCAAAGAACCTACAGAGGAAGTCAAAATTGAGTTTGAGAAAGGTGTTGCTACTGGCAATGAGAAATGCAACTTCTGCAAGGGTAAGATTAAGGCTGGACTAGCAATAATAAAATGCAAGTGCGGTGCAGTTTACCATGAGCCCTGTGCGAAGAGGGTCGGCAAATGTAACGCATGTAGTACCTCTTTTGAAGAAAAAGTGGTTGCGAAGAAACTCCCCGCACTGAAACTTTAGAAAGTTATATCTGTGTTGAGGTTTTCTCTGATTTATGGCACTAATAGATGGGGCTAGGAATGTGCTCAAGAACTGTCTAGACATCAAAAAGAGGGAGAAGTTACTGATTATCACTGATACTGAAAAGGAAAAAATTGCAGAGGTTTTTTTTGAGTCTGCCCAGGAAATGGGTGCTGATGTGCTTTCTTTGATGATGCCAGTATTGGGAAGAGATGGTGTTGAACCACCAGATTGTGTTGCAAGAATGATGCTGGACATGGATGCGATAATTATCATGACGAAGCATTCAATGACACATACTGCAGCTAGGAGAAATGCGAACAGGAAGGCGAGGATTGTGAGTATGCCTGATGTACCTGCTGAGTCGGTGAGTAGCGGTGGCATCACTGCAAACTATCTTGAGGTCAGAAAACTAATCGATATTTTGAAAGAGAAATTTGTGAGGCGGAAAGAAGTGAGGATTGTTTCTGAAAAGGGCACAGAAATCGTGATGAGATTCACAAAATACAGATGGATTGACAAGGATGATGGGCTGTGCAGAAACCGTGGAGATTTCACCACACTGCCAGCTGGTGAATTTTTTGCAGCACCGGATGAAAAAACTGCAAATGGTAAACTTGTGGTAGACGGCTCGTTTGGGAAATTACTGCAGGAGCCAGTAACTCTAACTGTAAAAGATGGATTTGTTGAGAGTGCAAGCAACGGTGACATTCTCAAGGCGATGGATGCATATGGAAAAGCAGGTAGGAACATTGCGGAGTTCGGGATTGGCGTCAATAAAAGTGCGAAGTTAATGGGGCATCCACTAGAGGACAATAAGGTCTATGGCACAGTTCACATTGGTTTCGGTGATAACTCAAGGTATGGAGGTAAGATAAAATGTGGATACCATGCTCACGGTGTGATTCTGAAACCCACTGTGTTTGTGGATGGCGAAATTGTGGTGGAAAATGGGGAGATTAAGGTAGAATCTCGGAAAAAGTGATAGTACAACCCCTCCGAAATCTGAGAAAGATTAAAATAATACGAGGGAATAAAAGGAAATATGAGTGCTGAACTCACAGTCGGGTTGGATATTATTGGCTGGATTTTGCTTTTCACAGGCATTGGACTCGTGCTCTTTGAGACCATGGCACCTGGTGGTTTCATTATTGTCCCAGGCGTGGTTCTCATAGTACTGGGTTGCTTTGGTATAGTCTGGCCTGAAATGTTTACTACTATCTGGGCACCTGTGATTGTGCTTGCCACAGCGATTCCCACAACATTAATTGTTCTGTATGTTTATCGCATGGCTGGGAAGCCAGAGGCACCTACAACCACAGTTGCAACATCTCTCGTTGGAAAAACTGGAATTGTTACTGTAGAAGTAATCCCCAACTCTCTAAAAGGAAAGGTAAAAATCGACCATGATATATGGAGTGCCACTGCAAATCACACAATTCCAGTGGGAACAAAAGTGAAGGTTGTCAATGCTGAAGGGGTACATGTAGAAGTAGAACCTATCCCTGAAAAAGAAGGAAAAAACAAGTGAAACAGCTATATACCCATTACTTGACCGGTTTTTTACACTTCTGGCAGACGCCTACTCTATTTGCACATGGTTCATGGTATGTTGCTCCACATTCACAGATGATTATCGGAAGTCCCTGTTTAATCTTCCCCCTGCAGAAAGCGCACTGGTAAACAGTATCTGCCGTTTTCTTAACGAATGTTTTTACCTCTGGCTCGGGCTTCTTCTCAACTGTTGGTGGAGGGACTAGATCCGCAGGTTTAGCTTCCTCTTTCTTTTCTGGTTTTGGCTCTACTTTTTTCTCCTCTTTTACACTTAAATTGAATTCCCTACTCAATGTGAAGGGTTCATTCTTTAATGGATTATGTGTAGTAATTTTAAAAGTCACATTGTCGCTCTCAATGGCAATCTTGAACTTCAGTGCCTCTTTAGCCCCAGCTCTCAGAATGGGAATGCTCTGTCGCAATCCTGTTGTAGGCACACTGGCCTCAATTTTCAGGTCCTTCATTACAGCATTACCTGTGTTCTTTACTACCAGTTCTGCTGTTGTCTGTGTACCCTTCTCCGCAGGGTCATTCCGAAACTCCATATCCAAGGCAAAAAGAACTCCCTTAAGTTTCTCATCAACTTTCTGAATGCCCATCTTCGCAACATTTATTGCAGCATTAATATCTGAATTCTTTAGGTCAATCACCTTTGAAAACAATTCCTGGATATCCTGTGTCTCTAAACCTACTGCCATCAATCCCTGCATCTTTTTATCAAGGTCTCCCATCAGGTCGTTAACTTCTCTGTACTTTTGCATATCTGTTTCGCATTTTTGCTCCATTTCTTCGAGGAGCTTGATTGCCTGCAGATATTCTCTTGCAGAAATTTTCTCCCGCACATTCTGAAGAGCATTTTCAATGCCTGGGAGAGGCACACCCATATTCCTTGCTACATTCATCCGTACATTCAATGCAGAAATTTTATCCTTGATGTGTTCTTTGAATGCACCTTCAAGTTTTGTGTTGAGTTCCTTTATTTGGGAGGCACATGCTGAAAAATCTCCTTGTGTATAATTATCCAGAATTGAACGATAACTATCTTTGGTGATACCCTTCAATCTGTTGTTAGCAGCATATGTACAGAGTTGCTCCATATTTTCAATTGCTTGTTTCATTTTTTCTGCAACAATGGCAGTTATTTTGATAAATGCTTCTTTTGCGATTCCAGAAGCACTTGCAAGATTACCATCTGTTCTAAATAGCTGTGCCTGTCCCAGTGCAGTATCAAATTCCTTTACATCTACACCCATCTCCTTCAAAATCTCTATTCTCTTTTTGAGAGCGTTGATGTAGAGGTCAGGGTGCTGTAGCGCTTCCTCTATGTTCTTCAATTCTCCAAACAAATCCTCAAAACTAAGTTCTTCAGCTCTTTCCATTAATAACGCTAGATTTTCCTCGATTTTACCTACATCTACCCCATCCCTCTTGAAATCTTCAACTTTTTGTTTATAAGCGTTTAGTTTCTCCTTTGCCTTCTCGTTCAGAACCACCGTGAGTTTCTCATCACATGCTTCAATCAGTTTGTCTAACGATTTTAGGTCATCGTCAATGGTTGAAAGGTCAATACCCGCATCTTTCGCCATTTTGAGCTTGGTATCAAGAAGGTAAATTTTCTCGGTTCTTTCTGGAATCTCCACTTTTGCCTTTGGCCCTTCGGTTTTCTCAAGCTTTTGTAGGAATCCTTCAGAAATTCCAAATTTTTGTCTGGACTTATATATATTTTGTTTTAGCACAGGATCCTTCTGGATGAGCTGGGTGGCAAAGTTCATTCCTTCAGCAGCCGTTTTATATGCCATTATGTAATCTTTATTCTCAAAGAAAGTTCTAGTGTTCTTGAGATACTCTCTCAACTCCTTTGGATCAATACCTGTGTTCTTTATTGCAGATGTGAGACCCCTAAGAAATGATAACTGTTCCTTCGCACCTTGGGCATAAATTTCATTGAGACGATCCCTTGCTTCATTTAAATATGTCATCGTTTCTTCAAGCTCTCCCTTCTCGAATAGCTGCTTTGCCTGATTAATGAGCCGATCAACTGAAGTTATATCTCCATTGACCTTTCTACTGTTTACGAGTAAATCTTCTATTTCATCAAGGTATTTTTTTACCTCGTCTCGGGTATAAGGCATCTCAAACACCAACGCAATACCGAGATTAGGAAACCCATTGAAATAGTTTTCTGTAAAATCAACGAGCTATGCCAGGTAAGGAGAAAAGAAAACAATTCTCAAATGCCATAAGCCAGTATTTCTTACTGAAGGTATATATACTCTTGCTCCATTCGGCAACAGATGAAACCAGAACTACTGTTCGCACTAAAGAAAATTGCAGAACTGGGTGGAATTGAGAATTGGGTAGAAATCACGACTACTGAACTCGGAGAGATTATAGGAAAGAGCCAGCAGTGTGCCTCTCTCTACATAAACGAGTTGATAGAATTAGAGATGATTCTTCGCGTATCAGGGAAAAAAGCAAAATTAAAAATTACGGACAAGGGAAAGAAGGAATTGGTCCAACTCTGCGAAGAACTTGGGAGAATTCTATACGGAAAAAACAGAGTTGAGATTACTGGCTATGTCACAAAGGGATTTGGAGAGGGTAAATTCTACATTGGAAAAGAGCAGTATGCAGAGCAAATTTTCGAACTTTTTGGATTTAAACCCTTCCCAGGCACACTCAACATTAAACTTGAGAAGGAATATCTGAGTACGTTTCTGATGCTGAAGGAGAAAACTGGTATCCTTCTCCATGGATTCTCCGAAAGGGATAGAACCTACGGAAATGTGAAATGTTTCAGGGCTACAATTCAAGAGTTGATCTGTGTTGTGATCATCCCAGAACGCTCTCATCATACAGATGTGATGGAAGTGGTCTCAAAGTACAATTTGAGGAGCCTCCTGAATCTAAAAGATGGAGACAGAGTGATAGTGAGGGTAGAGATTGATGGAAGATAAGAAAATGCCCGCCAGTATTTGGCATGAAAGGGAACTTGTAGACGGAAAAATTGAAAAAGTATTTGCAATGGTTATTCGGACTAGAGGTTGCAGGTGGGCGAGAAAAGCAGGATGTTTAATGTGTGGCTACAAAAACGAGAGCATAGAAAATGTCACTCAGGAGGACATCTTGAAGCAGATAGAGAATGGATTGAAGGCCTACAGAGGAGAAGAATTTGTGAAAATCTACACATCTGGCAGTTTCCTTGATGATGACGAGATTATGCCTGATACAAGAGAAAAGATTATGAGGATACTTGCTGAGAAGTGCAACCATGTGCTTGTGGAAACAAGACCAGAATTTGCATTAAACGCTATCCCACTAAAAGGATTTGTTCCATCGTTGGAGATTGCTCTCGGAGTTGAATCTACTAACAATGTTGTCCTTACAAAGTGCGTGAGAAAAGGTGAAAGTGTCGAAAGTTATATGATGGCTTTGGAAAAACTCAGAATGCAGGGGATAAGAACAAGAGCCTATCTCTTGCTGAAGCCACCATTTCTAGCGGAAAAGGAAGCTATTGCGGACACACTTAATTCTATTCACACTGTTGCAAGACACACTGATGTAATTTCCATAAATCCTGTGAATGTGCAGAAGGGCACCTTTCTGGAAAGAATGTACCTGCGAGAAGAGTATAGACCACCGTGGTTCTGGTCACTATTCGAAGTGATAAAAAAAGCAAGGACAAGTATCAACAAAACCATAATTTCGCATCCATCTGGTGCAGGGAAACACAGGGGCATCCACAACTGTAGGAAATGCGATGAAAAGGCAATTTCACTACTTAGAGAATACAATCTTTCCCAGAAACCAGAATTCTTAGAGATGACCTGCGATTGCAGAAATATATGGAAAAGCCAAATAGAACTGGAAAAGGTAATGAGATACTCACCATATCTTTGTGATTGAACGAGTTTCCAAAACCATTAAGTAAACCTGAACTTTTAATGAAAACATGCATTTCCGTGTGCTCGTGATTTTGGCTGTGGCTGCTGTATGTCTTGAGAGCCAGTTTGTAATTTCGCTCGCCCAATCAACACCAGAACTTGTTCTGATCGCTTCATTTGATAGACAGGGCGTCTATCATACTGGGGAAACACTCAATCTTACAATATTCGCATATCTCGGCGAAACTCCTATGGACCTTGATGAAATCTATGTTAATCTCACGGATATATATGGAAGCAATTTGCTGCCCTTAAATCCTACAAAAATAAGCACTGGAAAGTACCTTGTGCAATACACCCTGACATCAGACGATTTAGAAAAACGGTTTATGATCGTTGGTAATGTGTCTGGCGTCAAAAAAGTCATCTACCTTTCTCTCCCCTTTGATTCTCCCACAGTTGTATACATATCATTCCCAGATGAAGATGCTATACCTCTTGTTCCCGGAAAAAATGTACGATTTAATGTGGAATGTTATCAGAACGCTACATTGACCCAACCAGAAAACATTGTGGCATTTCTTGAAACTGAAGGAAGCCAAAAGCCATTAAACCTCTCAAAAGAAGGGGAAGGAAGGTACAGTGGGAACTTCATAGTACCATCGTTGAATAAATCAGCAAATTTCAAGATTACAGCAAGTGCTAGGATTAAGGGAAAAATTGAAATGAGCAGTGTTTCGCTTGACTACATTCCACTAAGTGTCTGGTATCACTCAGTAAGAATAAGTGAAAATAGTGCAAGTTTTGACCTCGGGCTATGCGACCAAAATGGAAGAGGTGTACCTAATGCTACAATTCTACTAAACTACACCACAGATTTGGGGAGTGAAAAGAAGTGGGCTCAGGGTTTTACGAATGCCGAGGGTATCGCACATTTCTATCTTGCACCAGAAGTCATAATGAATCCTTACATTTATGTGTGGGGCAAAGCCCAATCAAACGAGTTAGAAACCAATTTTATGCTTTCGATACCGCTTAGCACCACCGAACGCGCCAGTTCTGGATTTGACGTACTCGTTCATAACTCGACCTACCTCAACGGTTCTCTGATAATCAATGGTACAGTTTACAACAACACAAAACCCTTCACCAATTCCAACTTCTTTTATTTTCTCAACAACTGGGGTGAAGTACATGGAAACTTCAGCACAGACCCAAATGGAAACTTCAGCATCCAAATAAAGAAATTGGAGGAAAAATACATTCATCCATACTTTGGTATCACAATTGTCTTTGTCTCTAAACACACTCCCTCCTTGAGGAGTGAAAAAATTATCTGGTTTAACCTTTCAACAGACAGGTGGCTTGATGCATCACTTATTTTAGAACACGAAGAGATCAATTTTGGGAAGATTCTGATGCTCAAATTGCAGCACAAAAATAACTTTCTCTTTCACATGCTTTACCCCCCATTTGCAATAATCTATGATGGAGAAATTAAAACCACGGGAGACTTTTACAGTTCATGGAGCCCTGTAATTGCTAGCGTCTACTTTATCCCGCTCAATACAACTACAATGCGATGCAGTCTCCCACTTCCAGCATTTGCATACACTGGGCAAAAGAACATAACGGTGGGAGCAATCTACTATGAGCCAGGAACCTTTGTGCCGCACATGGTCGCAAAGAATGTGTTGTTCGTGCCGGATTTTGTCGCAAATTTTTCCTTGTCTCTGGCTGGAGAGGATTACCTCGTAGTAAAGTGGGATAAATACGAAGGTGAGGATTTTGTAAAATATGAGGTCCTATTGGAAGGGGAAGGTGGATGGATAAGTATTGCCAATCTCACAGACAAAAACATTACCCATTACAGAATCACCTCTGTAAATGGAGAACCCCTGAAAGGTGGGAAGGAATACAGGATAAAACTCAGAGTTCACTTTGACAAACGCTATGTCGAGGAGATTGTGATTACAAGCACCCTTCCAAAGGTGCCAGGTTTCATTACATCTGAACTTGTCGTCTATCTTCTGCTCATCCTGTTTGCAATCGTTGTTATTGCAAAACTTAAAGGCAAGAGGTGAGGCTTAGATGGAGTGCTGTACAAAGCCATGGTTTTTTGTCAACCAAGATATGGTAAAGTATGCAAAAATGCTATCCCCAGAGAAACTTAGCGATGTGAGAGTGGCGAAGGCAATCTATCAACTTGTCTCTGGAAGATTCGAGATTAAACTAAGCAGCATCAGACCTTGGGCATTCTATCGCCTCCAGCCCAGCTGTGAAATTTGGAACCAAGGAACTCAACCACCAATGAAGGTTGTGTTTGTGCTTCTTTCAATGCTCTACCTAACTGGCAGATTTGAAGATGCGAAGCTCTATTCCACAACGCAAAAATATGGAATTTTCACAAGGCCTCATTATTATGTTCGTCTGAAGGTTGATGAAAAAAGGTATGACCTCGACCCACTTGCTTACCATACCGGCAAGGAATTCGGGGAGCGAGTTGGTAAGGTGGGTGCTGAAAGAGACATTCCATCAATATCTCATCCCTGCAGCCAGCACCTAAAAATTGGAGAAAATGTATTTCATCTCTGCGGACTCACTCCTTGAAACCCTTGTATCTTCTGTCAGTGGTGAGAATGTCATACATTTCTATGAACACATCCCGCACGCCATAGTTGTGTTTCAAACCCTCATCCAAGCTTCGCCAGTTAAGACACATGCTACATTTTGTAGGCGAAGATGCAATGATGTGACATAATCCATCATCATCAGAGTAGAAGCATTTCATGTAAAGGGATTTTCCATTATCCTCTTCTGGCATTTGCCCACCCTTTGATTTCTTTTCCCGTATCTCATTGCTACTATATATGGGTTTGCATTCAATGTTCTGGCTCAAATCACCCAATGTAAATGAATGGATGCGAAACTTTTATATTCCCAAACTCTATCCCTTCGCTGAAACCGAAATAGGATATTTCACCAAGATTGCCTTGCTCTCCACTTTCACGCTCATTCCTTTCCTTTATTGCTTCAGGAAAAAGGCATGGTTCAGTGGAAGAGAGTTGGCATTTTGGTGGTGCAAAGAGGTAGATAAACATGATAGATCCATCAACAACAAAGTACCTAATAAGAGCTAAAATTGCAACAGAAGGAATTGTGGAAAAACCCGATGTGGTTGGCGCCATTTTTGGACAGACCGAGGGATTGCTTGGAGAAGAACTTGACCTCAGAGACCTGCAGAAAAGCGGACGTCTCGGGAGAATTGAGGTGGAGATTGATTCCAAAAAGGGGAAGGTAGAAGGATATGTTATCATTCCCTCTAGCCTTGACCAGGTTGAAACTGCGATTCTCGCTGCAGCCCTCGAGACCATTGACCGTGTTGGACCCTGTAAAGCGAAAATTGAAATTGAGAACATTGAGGACGTGCGTATTACAAAGAGGGCAAGAATAATTGAAAGAGCAAGACAGTTGCTAGCCAAGATGATTGAGGATGCAAAGAGCACAACCGTTGACATCACTGAGTCAGTGAAAACAGTAGTCCAGACAGAGGAAATCATTACCTATGGTAAAGACAAGTTACCAGCAGGACCAAACATTGACAACTCAGACAGCGTAATAATTGTTGAGGGCAGAAGGGATGTACTTAACCTCCTTGCTGCAGGAATCAAAAATGCAATAGCGGTTGAGGGAACTAGTGTGCCTCAAACAGTGATTGAACTTTCAAAAAACAAGCATGCAACAGCATTCGTAGATGGAGACAGAGGTGGGGAACTTATTCTCAAGGAACTGCTCCAAGTGTGCGAGATTGATTTCATTGCTAGAGCACCAAGAGGCGAAGAAGTTGAAGAACTCTCGCCTAAGCAAATCATGAAATGCTTGCGGAACAAGATTCCAGTCCAACAATACCTTGAAATGTATGGACTTACAGGTCTGCCCAATCAGGAAGAACCAAAGCCCCAGAACTTTTCTCATGAAAAAGAGACAAAACCCGAACAAACTTCGCCACCACCAGTTCAACACGCAGAACAACAAAATTCCTCACAGATTCAGCCCCTGCAGGAAAACTCAAAACCCCCTTTACAAAAGGATGATGCCCAGGAAACAAAAACTGTCCAAAACCCACAACCACAACAAGTGGATGGCTTTGGAAGATATAAACATATGTACATGCAGATTGCTGGCACCTCAAAAGCAAGGTTTGTGAACAACAAAGACATGATTGTGAAGGAAATCCCAGTGCGGGACATAATAGAGGTTCTCAGAAACCCACCTCAGGGCTTGAAAGCGGTAATCTTTGATGGAATAATCAGCCAGAGAGTCCTTGACCTCTCTGAAGCAAATGGTGTGAAGATCGTGATAGGAACCAAGATGGGGAATGTGACAAAAGTGCCACAAGGAATGAGTATCTACACTCGTAATGACCTAGATTAAAGGAATGAAAAATGAAGAAAACTCTGTTGGATATAGATACCACAAAGGACATAGAAATTCCTGCAGACCCTCTAGCAAGGGTGATAGGACAGGAACGCGCGGTTGAGATGGCACGACTTGCCGCCTACCAGCGGAGGCATCTACTTCTGATAGGACCCCCTGGGATCGGAAAGTCTATGATTGCTCAGGCGCTTGCCCTTCACATTCCTAAACCCACGGAAGAAATTAGAGTTGTCCATAATCCCAGTAACCCGGAGAGACCCGCAGTAGAAGTGCTAAGCAAGGATGCAGTTTATGCGGAGCGAGAACGGAAACAGTTTGTAGAAGGAGAACTACTGGACCCTAAGGAGGTTCCCTCACATATTGCAGAACGTTTGGGATATAGATGCACTCAGTGCGGAATGTATTCAAACTACACTGAAAGAGTTTGTCCAAGATGCCAAAAGCCGAAGATGGGTGGAAAAGGAGAATCTGCACCATTCTCGGACATTGTTGGCAATTTGTTTTTTACACTCGGAGACATGCTACCCCAGAGAAATTCGGTTACCACCACTAGAGTTGTAGGTGACAAAGAAGAAGTCGTGGTCTATGAACGAGCTGGTGATAAAATAAGGATGCTGGACCAGCGCACCCTTGAGCGTAGAAAGGAAATTGAGAAACAGAGCCCAAGAAAGGTAATTGTCCCGCTTGAGCGAAAACCGTTTGTGTTGGCGACTGGTGCGAGCGAGACAGAGTTGCTTGGGGATGTGAGACATGACCCCTATGGAGGGCACAAAGAACTCGGAACTCAGCCCTATGAAAGGGTAATTCCTGGTGCAATTCATGAGGCACATCAGGGTGTGCTGTTCATTGACGAGCTTCCTCATTTGGGGCATCTTCAGCGTTATATCCTCACAGCAATGCAGGAAAAGAAATTCCCCATCACGGGGAGAAACCCCCAGAGTGCTGGTGCAAGTGTGCGTGTTGACGCAGTGCCCTGCGACTTCATCTTTGTAGGTGCATGCAATATCCGGGATTTGGCCACAATTCTCTCACCCCTGCGCTCAAGAATTATTGGAAACGGTTATGAAGTCCTCTTGGAAACATACATGCCAGACACTGAGCATAACAGAATGAAACTTGCCCAATTTATAGCCCAGGAAATCACAATGGATGGAAAAATTCCACATGCGACTAGAGCTGCAGTGATTGAGATTATTGAAGAAGCAAGAAAAAGGGCAAAGAAAATAGACAAAGCTGAAAATGCTCTCACGCTTAGATTGCGAGAATTGGGAGGGCTTATAAGGGCTGCTGGAGACCTAGCTGTTATTACTCGCTCTGAGTACATCGATGCGGAGCACATAAAGAAAGCACTAGAAAACGCAAAAACTGCTGAGGAGCAGATAAAGGAGAAGTATGGGAGTGTGCAGGGGGGTGTGAACAGGGAACTTGCAGAGTCACAGAAAAGTCCTGGTTATTTTTACTGGAACCGCACTGAGCTGGATGGGTATCAGTGAGCTAGCCGCTCTGGACAAATCTCCTTCCTTGAACAATTTCTGCACTTGGCGGGTCTGTTATGGTTCCTATGAACTACAATTTCACCCCTTAGTGCTTTTCCAATCTCTTCTATCTTCTTTTCAAGCAGGTTCTTAAGCTCTGATGTGTATTCAATCTCAAAATTGGTGTTCCCATACCTTAGAATCCCATAAGGGGGAGATTTACCATGCACATCCTCTATGATATAACAGTAGGCTATCAGCTGCATGATGTGGGAAAAATGTGGACCTTGTGGTACCCTCCCTGTCTTTATCTCCACAGGAATTAGGAATTCACCCGACTTTAGTATTAAATCCGGTGTTCCTCTCAACTTTCCGTCCCTTGTTTCCATTGGGGCCTCTTGGGATGGCATCACTATCTCTTTCCTCTCAAGCTCCATCTCCTGCCGCATCCTCACAGCTTTTGCATGATACCGTTCTCCGATAAAGAAAAATACAGATGTGAATATGAGCCAGATAAGAGCTATTGGCTCAAATATGAGCCCAATGTAGGGGTTATCAAAAGCATAAGTGAAAGAGGATATCAAAAACAAAATACCCGCAAGAAGCCCTGTGAACAACACATGTCGAAGTGTAAGGGGTGTAAAAAATGCAGAGAGATAGAGAAAAAACACTGCAACACCAAACCAAATTAATCCTACAATTAAGGCAATTCTGGAAACTATGAAATTCTGGAGAGGGGAGTAAATTATTGCTCCTGACAGTGCCACAATCGTCGAAATCACACCTCCAATAAACACAAGCATTTCTGCCTCAGCAACACTTTGTTCTGTTTTAAGAATCTGCTTTACCTTCTTCGCATACTTTTTATGCTTCCTTTTCCCTTCCTTCTGGGCTTTATTTTCCTCGTCTCTCTCACTATAACTAAGTTTCCAACTCAGTGGACAGTAGATGTACTTTTCAACATCCGCTGCAGAAACACGTATCACATTGGCCACCTTCCTGTTGCGATATGAATGGAGATAGATCAGTAGACAAGATTTTGTTTAGATAACTGGGTATTTTTATCGGGTTATTGTATAGTATGCCATCGTTGGAATAACCATGTCTTACCATTTGAGTGTATATTGAACTCTCCTTTTCGTTAGATGGATGTGATTGAGCAAGTTGTTTTCTAATGAGAGACACTCCCAAAACTTGATGCCCTACAAAGGCGTAACTAGATGCAGACAGATAGGGTGGAGATATACACACAAACAGGAGACCAAGTGTAACTCGAAACTGCAACCTCATGACAGATATATCGGACTTTCTGTATATATATCTATTGCCATGCATATGCATACCCTCTTGTCCTCTTCCTTTTCCTCCTCCCATACCCTTTTATATCCTCTTTCTTTTTGTTGCTGTGGTGGAACCATGATTGGTATCATAGGCGGGTCTGGCCTTTATAAATCACTTACTGGCCTGGAAAGACCAAGGGATGTAGTCAGACAGACACCCTACGGGCAGGTTGTGGTCACAACTGGGCTGCTTAGTGGAAAAGAGATTGTATTCCTCTCACGCCATGGAAAAATCAAACAATTGCCACCTCACAGAATCAATCACAGGGCAAACCTCTATGCTCTGAAAAAATCTGGTGTTGAGAAAATAATTGCGGTTTCTGCAGTGGGCGGAATCAACAGAGAAATGCCACCCGGCTCCTTTGTGCTTCCCTCCCAGTATATTGATTTTACAAAAGAGGTGCACACATTCTACGATGATGAAATTAAACATGTGGACATGACCGAACCGTTTTCAGCAGAACTTCGCAAGATTCTCAGCGAAGTGTTGGCAGAGCTCAAATGCCATTACGCAGACCATGGCGTGTATGCGTGCATGCCTGGCCCACAATTTGAAACGCCTGCAGAAATTAAAATGCTTTCCACGCTTGGTGGAGACATCGTTGGAATGACCGTGGTGCCAGAAGCAAAACTTGCAAGGGAGCTGGCAGTTACTTACCAGCCACTGTGCATGGTTGTAAACTGGGCTGCGGGAATCTCCTCTGAGCAAATCACACATGAGACCACACTCAGAGTGGTTGCTGAAATGAACGATAAACTTGTGGCTGTGCTTCAGAAGGCAGTAGAACTGATAGAGGAATAAAAATGGAAATTGAAGTGGTGCTTTATCCAAGCAGGGAAAAAAAGAGAATAAAGGTGAGAAAAAACACCTCTGCAATGGATGTTCTTGAAAAACTTGGGTTATCCCTAGGCAATGTGGTCTTCATTTTGAATGGAAAAATTTTACCTCTCGATGCAAAACTCTCGATTTCTGGAAAGGAGAAAATTGAAATTCATTCTGCCTTTTCAGGGGGTTAAAGCACCCAGGCAATCAAAACCACACCAAAAATTCCGACAGAGAATGTGGCCAGCACCGGAACTATGAGCTTGTTTGCGAGTTTCTTGTCAACGGTTCTAACCAGCACAAATTTATTCAGGGTGCTTACACAGGTTGCAAGCATGGCGGTGATTGCTGCAATATGTGCAGCGATTATCCCTGTTGACGCTGTTGCTGAAACAGAGGCCACAACTGCAGCGCTTGAAACGAAGCCACCAATCGCAGTTATGTAAATTCCAAGTTCCTGGCCATAGCTCTGAGCCACATAAACGAAAACCGAGATAAGTGCAAATATCAGTCCAAATTTAACTGCTGGGCCAACTGCAAATGGTGATTCAACAATCACTTTGTGTTCAGATAAGTCCTCTTTCTTGCCATGTCTTCTCACATGCCTGGCTATCACAAAAACGAGATTGATTATTATCATCATGCCAAACGGAATTGCAGTAAGATAGGCCACCTTAAATGTAGGGTCTGAAAAAAGACAGAGCAGAAAATTACGCACAAGCATGGTTGCATTGGCAAGCATTATCCCAGTAATCACATTCTGTTCCATCCCAGTGGCCTTCTTTCCGATGTTAGCAAGAGAGATAGCTGCTGCCTCAGAGTTTACAAGACCACCAAGCAAACCAGAAATTTCCAACCCCTTGTCGGTGCCAATCTTTCTCATTGCAATGAATGAAACAAAGGAAATTGTGGAAATGAACACGATGATGAGAAGGAGCCAGTAAACATCAAGAATTTTGCCTCTGCCAATAATCTCTCCTATGTTGACATTATTCCACACGAGTGTGCTGAAGTTGTAAGTGGCTGCAATTGGAAGGAGAATGAGTAAAATTGTGAGAAACTGGAGTGCACTATTCATCTCATCTTCTGTTAAACTGGCTGCAATGTGGTGCAATCGCTCCTTTGTGAACAACAGAATTGTGGTGAGCACACCAACAAACAAGCCAGTCATTATATAACCAAGTCCGATCAGCATTCCGCAGATGTAAGCAAGAAACATCGCAAAAGGTGTGGTGAACCCAGACATTTCAAGCCGATGGCGGATAATTGCAAGGAGAATAGTGAATGTGGTTCCAATGACGAGACCGAGCCCGACTAGGTAACTGCCATAGTCACCAGCGAGAAGCGAGATTATAGTCCCAGCCATGGTCACGAGGGGCATGGTCCTCAGGCCCACGAGCAGAATTTCCTTCTCCTCTCTGTGAAACTCACGCTCAAGTCCGATGAGTGCACCGACGCCCAAGGAAATAAGCAGATACTCAATGGCTAAGTAAGTGTCCATATTAGGTGTAATTTCAAACGGCGTATAAATATTTATCTGAAAAATTATTTATTTGGCGTTGCTCAATACTTTTTTTCTCCCCCTTTCTTTGGTTTATCCCGCCAGTATAAAAATGCCTCTAAAGATGCAATGACAATAACTGTCAGTATCACAAATCCTGCGGCAGTTATTTCCTTTGTCCAGCTCTTCTCAACCTCAATCACAAACTTCTTTTCTGTTGTGAGACCTCTATCATCTATGGCACGAAGTGTGAGCGTGTGTTTTCCTGGTGAAACCTGGGCGAGGTCTATGGTTGCACTCCAGTTGTTCCCAGGAGTGATGTTGACCCAATCTCCAGTGTCCATCCTATACTGAAGTGAGACCACATTTCCATCCACATCTGAAACACTGCCCTCAACTACAAGAACACCTGAAAGTTTTTCAGATAGATCTGTCGTGAGTGCAATCACTGGCGGGTCGTTTACCTCCATGACCTCTACAACAAACCAGTTTGAATAAGTTGTCTGGTTCAATGTATCCCTGGCAATAATGCGCAGTTTCACATTTCCATACCAATTCTCAGTTTTTCTTGCATCCACACCGAGATAATGCTCTTCGTAGATGTATGCCTCCACAAAACTTCCGTTATCACCTTTTTCCACAGTGTAATTGATTGAATCCACATCCTCAAAGTATTTTCGGAGGTCAATGAGCGTATCCTTTTTTGTATCCTCACTTATAGATACATCTGGTATCTGAGAAAGAAGTACAGGTGCCAGATTCTCTTTCAGAGTTTCTTTTCCGAAAACAAGCGAGAGTGTGAAGTTCCCATTCCCCTCAACTTCCACATACTTTGCATGGGCAACTGTGCCTGCACCACAGATGCTTGCATTTCTCATTATCAATTTCAGGGCTGTGTCTTGATTTGCATACCCAAACGAATTCTCTGTTGTGTTCACCAGTTCCGAGAGTTTCGCAGTCCCATTGCGGAGCATATTCTTGAGGTCTGGGGAGAAGGCAACTCTGGTTTTTGCTGCAGAGCTATAGCTGGCATTCAGCACATTGTTTTTCAACTCAAACTTCTTTGTAAGTGTTCCATGGGTGAAAGCGAGTGTAGAGTTTGCCAGAATTACATCGTAAAACTCATTTTCGGTTCCCATGTCCTCAAACGGATAGGTTTTTGAGCCCTCGAGGTATTTTGCACCTGGATAATAGTGTGTGTTTGAAGTAGTTGAGGAAATTATGTCTGTGTATGCATCTCTCTCGTCGAGATAACCAGTTGGCTGATTGCCCACAAGCTGGGTGCCGTTGCTGTTGATTGCAAAAACGAGCTTGCCACCGCGTTTCTCAAAAACGCAGAACACATACTGGTTTGCAAGCAAATACTCATCATTGCCGTCCAAATCCACATCCATTGCTCTGGTTCCATTCCATCTGGCGTTGAGCCATTCATCAGCATAGTAGTAAATTGCTGCAGTTCTTATGTGAGCTGCCTGCTCCTTCTGCCAGTAGGAAATTTGGCTGGAAACACCACCTGGTAAATCCCGCCATGCCGTTTCATAAAGCATGTTGGAAAAGGTTTTTCTGGCCAGTTCAAACAGCGGACTTTGTTCTGGAATCTGCTTTATCAATTCCCAGGTTTTTCCAATGAGCGTTGTATTTGTTTTCCGGTCCCCAAGTTTTGTATTCGTGTCTGTAGGAATGTAGTTGTAGTAAGATGGAGTGGTGCATTCATGCAGAGGGTCATAGTACCAGGCATCGTAGAGATTGTAGGTGTCGTGAGGTGCTACATCACTTCTTCCAAGCGTTCCCATGTTCCTTGATAGCCAGAAGTATGTGCAGTCCCCGATGTTCAGAGTGCCTGCCGGTTGCCAGTTTTTAGCCAGCAACTCATCTAACCCAAGGCACTCTATCCACTGATGCTGGGCAATCCAGCCAATGTTAGAATCGTAGGCGTAAATCACTTCCGGGCCTCCCCAGTCGGGGATGTTGCCGCACACCTTTTCCCAGTCATCCATGTAGAGGTAGTATTGCTCCTGATCTGCATCCCTCGCAAGCTGGCTGAATTTTTCTCGCATATTAATGCTCAAACCATTGTCAGTTAATCTGAAAAGTTGTTCCTGGATATTGTATTTGTCAAATGTATTGTTGCCTCTGTTGCTAATGAAGAGAAGCTTAAGCCCAGCAGGGGTCTTATAGACCTTTGTCTCTTTTGTGTAGCCAGATGGCTCGGCATACCATTTGAACCCGTCCTCTGTGTCCACAATCACCGCCTGATAGCCAGCATCAAGAATTTGAGCATCAAAGTTTTTCCAATACACTCTTTCCGGCACCCAGGCAACAGGAATGCAGTTGTTGTAGTAAAGGAGATTGTATTCTCTTGAGTAATTCAATGACCAGGCATTCACTTCTGGAGGAATGTACTGAGGAATGTATTCTGTGTAATAGCCCCCAACCATCCGAACAATGCCTTTCTCCGCCAGAGAGCGCAGGTATGCATTGAAATCAGGTCTAAACCACTGGGCTGCTTCTGCCATTGTGCCTGAGACATGCAGGTTCACTGGCAGATTCCATTTTTCATGAATCTCAGGGACATTCCAGAACCCGTTACCGTTGCCGTCTCGCACAAAATCTGCAATGTTTTTTATGAACTGGTTCCCGTGATGCAGGAAAAGCACCTTTGCTGTGCCTGTGGTAGAATTGGAAGTCAAAGCACCCTTAAGGTAGCCAATGTCCCAGGGGAAACAGACAGGAATTGAATCTATTATGTCTGGCTTCCCGGGGATTTCACCTGCACCACCATCCGTACCATCCTTCGTTGTGAATACCTGGAAATTTATTTCTTTTCCATCTGTCCAGCCACATGCATGGAGCACATCCTTGTTAATCCTGACTTCAACGCTGTCCCACCTTGAGTGGTATGCTATGGCTTCGATGCTGTGGTTGTAGGTGGTTCCCCAGTCAGCAGTGTAAACTGCAAAATGTGTGGTGTCGTAAATGCAGATGGCGACACTCCATGGTGTATCTGTGCTGCACTCTGTGAAATCTGGTAGCCACTGCTGGGTTTGATTTGAGGTGAAGTTCAGGAGAAAATAAATATCCAGATTCCCAGTTTCTGCACCAAGGGCAAGGTCAAGAAGGTCAACACGGAGATAGATTGCATTCTTGCCTTCTCTGTAATAAAACGCCAGCAAGTCTCTGCTGTTGTCATAACCATCGTTCAGTTGGTAGGAATCGTAAGCACCGCCGAGCCCCTTGCAGTCCTCTTTTGCCCAATCGCGGAAATCTCCGTCAATTGCAATCTCACTTCCAGAAAGACCGGCATTTGTCCCCTTGTCCTCTTTCCCTCCAATCACATCCGTGGCTAGAGGTAATCCGGATAGCAAGAGCATCACGACAAGCAGCGCCGCAGACCCACGCATTGGTGCGGAGATGAGGTATGGGTATATAAGGGTTAATGGCGGGGAAAAATTGGGATTTCTAACTCAACGAGCATCTTATATGTTTTGGCAACAGGCAATCCCACCACATTGAAATAACATCCTTCTATTCTTTCCACGAACAAACTGGCTTTGCCCTGGATTCCATAGCCACCTGCCTTGTCTACCCATTCATTGGTGCTCAGATACCATTCTATCTCGGCTTCGCTTAATTTCCTGAAATACACCTTTGTCTCCTCAAAATCCACGAGTTCAACCTTCTTTGCCAGACAAACAACTGCAATCCCACTGACCACTGTGTGGGCCTTGCCTGAAAGCGTTGAGAGAAACTGGTAGGCAGCATCTCTCGTGGCGGGTTTCCCAAGCACCTTTTCATCAAGGAGCACAACAGTGTCAAAACCCAGCACCACATGTTCAGGATGCTTTGCTGCACAGCACCTCGCTTTAGCCAGTGCATTTTTCATCACGCCCTTATAGGCATCTTCACAAACGGCTTCCTCTACATCTGGCACACACTGGATAAAATCCAATCCAAGTTTCTCCAAAATCTCCTTTCTTCGCTCAGATGCAGATGCCAGCACGAGCATTTTACCATCTCCCGAGAAGCATCTTTTCCCGCTTAAAGGTTTTTACTGCGACAAAGCCAATTATGAAATCCAACGATGCCACAATGCCCGCAAAAATGTAGAGAAAGAACAAATTCACCTCAAGAATTCTGGTTGCTGAAAGCACAAACACCACAATCACAGGCACAACAACCAAGCTTCCAAGTTGCTGGGCTGCACGAACATCATTCACCTTTGTTGAAATCAACACATTGGACATTATGCTTAACAGTGAAATGAGCGGAGTGAGCAACCCCACTGACACAATCCAGAAGAAATCCGGCATGATATAGGTGCCGAAAATTGGATAAGTGAGAAAGTCAACTGTAACAGAGAAAAGCACAAAGGAGATGTAGGATGCAGTCACAGAAGGCAGAAAAGCTGAGAGCACCTTTCCCAGCAACAGGTCTCTTTCAGTTATTGGTGTGGCAAGAAGGACTTCAATCGTCCTTGCGTTCTTTTCTCCAACAAAACTATGGGCTGCGATTACAGAGGGAATCACGGCAGGAATGACCATGAAAAATGGGATGAAGGCATTCAGCACCAAAACAATCAGAAGCTGTTTGGGTGTGAGCGATTCCAGTGGAATCGGGGAATGGAGTGAGGCATTCTGAATTTTGGTTATGTCGAGGGTGTAATCCTCCAGGTTCATCCCTGCAATTGGCACAAGCGTCACGATGGGCATTATCACAGCCATCACCATGGGCAGCAGGAAAAGTGGAATTGTAATCAATGGATTGGATTTAAGTTCGTCAATGTCCTTGTGGAAGATTACCGCATACAACCTTGCTTTTTTCTTACCCATTTTGGTTCACCAGCTTCATGTACACATCTTCAAGCGTTGCATTCTCCTTTTCCACAAACTGAATTTTCACATTCTGGCTTACGAGAAACGAGACAATCTCTGGGTTCTCCTGTTCTGGCCTCACAGTAGCAAACACAATTTTGTTTTTTTCTCTGCCCAAGTATTTTTGCCCAAACCTCTCCTTCAGTGCTTGCTCCAGCCCATCTGAAACTTCATTCACAAAGACCACAGTTCTCACAGAAAAAAGTTTCTGGATAAGCTCCGATGGTTTTCCTGCACCAAGGGGTTTCGTGCTCAACACCACAATTTCATCGCAAAGTTCCTGGGCTTCATGCAGATTGTGAGTTGCAAGAAGGATGCCTCTGTTTGAATTCCTGAGTTGCATTATGAACTCCCGCACGGTCTTCGCAGAGGCAGGGTCAAGTGATGCCGTTGGTTCATCCAGCAACAGGTAATTTGGATTGTGAACTATTGCTCTGGCAATTGCAATTTTTTGCTTCATTCCCTTTGAGTAGGTTTTTACCTTTTGCTCCATTCGTTTCTCAATCCCTAACATTTCAAGCAATTCCTCAACCTTTGGCTCAATTTCCTCCTTCCTCATTCCATAGAGCTGGGCAATGTAGTAGAGATTTTTGTAAGCACTCAGTCCTTCGTAAAGTGCTGGATTTTCTGGCAGGAAACCAATTTTTCGTTTCATTTCTCCTGCTCTCCCATCATCCAACATGCTGCAGCCATCAACTGTGACTCTACCAGCACTGGGCTTGAGAAGTCCTAGAATAAGACGCATTGTTGTGGTCTTCCCAGCACCATTGGGTCCGATAAGACCCAGAACCATCCCTGGCTTCAGCTCAAATGTGAGGTTTTGGACAGCAGTCCTGCCATTAAATTTTTTTGAGAGATTGTTAACAGATAGCATTTTCAAATTGAGAATTACCAAAAGGTTAGAAATAGTTTGTGTTTGCAGCTTTTCTTTCAACCTACCATAAAGTATAAATTCCCTCCTGCAATCTCCCCTGCAGTGAAGGTGATATTTTGAATGGTGAAACGCAGGTGGTGCATCTCACAAAAGGAGATATTGTGGAATTGAAGAAGGTTGTGGACTCTGTTGTTACTGTTGCCTCCCATGGAGTTTTCTACCGTACAGGGCTCGGGATTGGCCAGCGAATAGCAACCTCTCTTGATGGAAAAAATTATTTTCAGGAAGTGAGTGACATTCTCAGGAGAGAGGGGTGGATAAAGGAGATAAAGTTCATGGAAGATGGGGCTGTTGTTGTAAAGGGCTCAATTGAATCTGTGCCTTCCCACATGGAAACCTGCCATATTTTGCGAGGCATAATCGCAGCAATTTACCAGAAACATCTAAATTCAAGAAATGTATATTGTGCAGAATATAAGTGCGAAAGTTTGGGAAATCCCAACTGCGAGTTTAAAATTGAAGCAGAGGTGATATAATGCCTGAAATAACAAGAGTAAGTTCAGGAATTCCTGGATTGGATGAAATGATTATGGGTGGTTTTCCAAAACCCTCAGCCATTCTTATTGCAGGTGAGCCGGGCACAGGTAAAACCACATTTTCAGTTCAATCCCTGTTCTATGGTGCGAAGAAAGGTGAGACCTGCGTCTACATTACTGCAATTTCAGAACCACAGTGGGTGGTCCAGCGCTTCCTATCTACCTTCAAATTCTTTGAGAAAACGCCCATTGAAAAAGGAAAAATTGTGTTCATCGACCTCGGAAGGAACCTGATGGAAAACCCGAGAGGCATTCTTTCCACGATGAAGGCAAAGATTGAGAAATACAATCCAGATAGACTTGTGATTGACCCAATTACCCCGATTAAAAATGCATGGGAGAAATCAGGTGAAACAAGAGAATTACTTCACGAACTTCTTGCCTACTTGAAGGCATTTAACTGCACTTCGCTTCTTACCGCTGAACTTACATATACAGACATACCACGAAGCTTGGAAGGATACATGGTGGATGGCATCATCGTGCTGTCCTATCCTGAAATAGAAAATGTCAGAAGAAAATACCTTGAAGTTCTGAAAATGAGGGGGACAAAGCACATTACGGGAAGACAACTTGTGGACATTACAACAGAGGGCTTCTCTGTGCAGCCAGGGTTAAGATAAGCTCTATGGCTAAAATCTGCACAGACCACAGTAAACTTTCATTTGATTATGTGCCTGCTAGATTGCCCTGCAGAGAACACCAGATGGAAGAACTCAGAAACCTTTTTCAGCACACAATTGCAAGCAGAGCAACCCAGAACGCAATTCTCCAAGGGCCAGTAGGCACTGGAAAAACCGTGACTGCAAAAAAATTCTGCATTGATTTCAAAAGCCACTGTCTTGCAAATAAAACCACATTTGAGTATGTGCACCTCAACTGCAGACAGAAGATGACAGAATTGAATGTGATGATTGGACTTATTCGAAATTTCCAGCCAGATTTTCCGGACAGGGGCTTTTCAGTGCAGGACATTCTGGAGATTCTGGGGAGGGTGTTAAACGAACGAAAACTTCATTTGTTGGTGGTGCTGGATGAAGTGGATGCTGTCCTCAGGAAGAAAGGAGACATTGTCTACAATCTAACAAGAATGAATGAAGGGATTTTGAAGGAAGGAAAGCTCTCGCTCCTGCTCATTTCCCAGATAAACATTTTCCCATTCCTGGATTCATCTTCTCTGAGCACTCTTAAAAGAACAAACATCGTGAGATTTGAGAGGTACTTGCCAGATGAACTTTACAAAATTCTCCTTGCAAGAGCAGAGGAATGCCTTGTAAAAGGAAGTTATTCTGACGAAATTCTCAAGTTTATCGCAGAAATTGCTGGTGAAACTGGTGATGCAAGGCATGCAATTGAGTTGCTTGAAAACGCTGTGATTGCTGCGGAGGCAAAGAACGCAAAGGAAATTGTATTTGAGGATGTGCGAACTGCAAGAGCAAGAGAAGGTGGAATCGACATGGAAACAATAAAGGGTCTTGAAAAACATGAGAAACTTACATTACTGGCAGTTGCTCAGACAACCAAAAATCGTTCATCTGTGACCACTGGAGAGGTTGAGAGACAGTACGAAAGTTTGTGTGAAATTTATGGGGAGAAAAAACGGGGGCATACTCAATTCTGGAAGTATTTGAAAAATCTTGCTGACATGGGCCTGATTTCCACGAAAACCGAGCACAAGCAGGGCACCACTACGCTTGTCTCGTTGACCGAGGGCTCTTCTGCACAGATAGAGGAATTTGTAGAAAAGATGTTGAGGTGATTTTGCAAGGGAATATGGAAAGTTAATATTTTGTCGTCAGCTCCTAATTAATTTGGCAGATAGTTAAAAAGTGAAACCTACATATTCGCGCCTACATTAGGTTCGTTAATAGATGCTTAGGAAAGAAAGAGAGGAGATACTACCTGGCTGTGTTATTTTTTGAAGTTACGAAAAGATGTAGCCATGATACTAAATGCCCCTGCTTTTTGAAAAGAATGAAAAAAGATGTTGGCTGAGAGGATAACCAGTAAGATAGAATAGATTACTTGACCTAGATTATAACAAATAAAAGTTTTGAAAGAAGGAAGGAAAAACTAAAAATCCACGATTGTGTATGCTCTCCCAAAGGGAAAAACATGTGCTCATTTGAACTGGGCTCAGCCACTGCAAAAGGTGGTTTTGAAAACGAAAAAGAAATTTGCGAGAAATTCAATAACTGGAAGAACGATGCTGAAGCAAAACGATGGTTAAGTATAATGGGATATGATGTCAACCAGATTGATTCTGTAGAAGCAATTCATATTCCAACTAGGTTAAAAAGGAAAGATGTAGAGCGACTGGGGCTAAGGGAGGACTATGAGCAGTTGATGCGATTTAAAAAAGCAGACGCCCAGATAAGAATCAAAATTGTGATGGGCGCAATTGTGAAAATAGAAAATTTATCTTTAAAAATGGTGACTGTCAGAAAAGACAAAAACACTCCTGGATACAATCAGGTGGATAAGAGATGGGTGGATACTTACCAGCAACTATGGGATTTTGATGACACTGTAGCCTATGGTCTAAAGTTATTTACAGGTGAAATAAGACCTCCTCCTGAGATAACAGCAAATGTGAAATTAAGAGATGAACGAAGAGTACTCTTGAATGAAATGCCAAAGGAACTAGCTGAGAGAATTGTAAATTTTTTCAGGGCAAACAAGATTCTTGTGGTCAGCGATATCTTGAAGGGTAGGGGTGGACTTTCAGCTAACTGGATGCTCGTAACCAAGCATTTTGAGTCGGAGAATATAACTGCTTGGGTATTGAAAGACATTAACACAACAATGAATTTTTTTGGAGGTGGAGAGGTCTATATAACCAGAGATGGTTCTCTCCGCATTGGAAGGATTACAATGCAAAGAAAGGGTGGAGATGCAGGGAGACCTACAGCCAATATGCTCCAGTTCAAAATAAAACCATGTGATTTGTTTAAAATAGGTGCAGAAAATGTTTGTTCTCGCCAAACTTAAGTTTGATTTGAGAGATGCAGATGAGACATATTTCGCAGAGAGAGAAATAGAAAGTTTGCTAAATACAAAGACACTGAGAGTAAGGACAATTGCCTCGTTACTTAAAGAGGAACCATTCAGATTGCTAGATGATGAAGTTGTGCACATAATGACACGGCTCACATATCTGGGAGAGGTACAAGGTTTTGTATCTGAAATTGATGGGATAAATCTATTGGATGTAGCAAAATGTGCCACTTTTTTCAGAGAGATTTATGCAATTTTTAGGTCTGAAGAAAAGGAGATCAGAGAGATGTTAAAAAAAGGAGGTATAGAGGAGATTAGACAATCTTTAGTAGAGGGAAAGAATACTGTTAATCCATATATCCAGATATTTGTTCAATCCATAACATCAACTGAAAAACTTGTGACTGTAAGAATAATTCCATTCCAGACCCTCTTTGAGTATGTGACAGAAGTTAAGAAACTGCCAGAGGCGGTATTTAGGCCAAAAGCAAGTGAAAACTGGGAAGAATACTTTGAAGAAAAGGAGAAAGGCATTGATAATGGAGTCAACCAGTTGCTTCTCCATTTGCAAAATGGACATTATCGCTCACCTCATTTTGGTCTCGGAAAAGAACACATCGGAGATTTTGTAGACTGGGCATCCACAGACCTCAGAAAGCCGTTTCTTCATTATCTACATAAGTATAAAGGCAAGGGAGACCCAAGAATTTCAAGGGCGCTTATAAATCTGCTCAGGGTAAAAGAAGGAGACACTATACTGGACCCTTTTGTTGGCTCCGGTGCCTTCATAGCGGATGCGCCGACGATGGGAATAAATGCTATTGGAATTGAAATTCTTGGTATAGGACAGCTCATAGCAGAAGTAAAGACAAACCTTGCATTAGACATGAAAAAACTGAGAAATGAAATTGTAAGAATATTTGAGCGTCTTGAGAAAGTTGAGGAATTCTGCCAGAATGAGAAACTAGAAATTGAAAGAATAAAGGAAGAGATTAAGGTGTATGCAGGTGAGCGAAATGGCTACAAAAAGATTGAGCCACATTTGGAGAAGGTTATTGGCATAAAAAAGATGATTGAAGATGTTGAGGATGAGAAGATACGAAAGTTTCTGCTTGTGTTATTGAGCCAACAAATTGTAGAATATTCTGACAAAGCTCGTGCGTGGGACATTGTGGGTTCTTTCAAGAGTTATGTGGAAGATAGATACCTAGTTCTCTATTCGACCCAGAAATTGGCAAAAATTCTGGGAGTATCTCTCAAAAAGGGAAAGGTAAGCATAATCAAAGGAGATTCTACAAATATGAGTATGCTTAAGGATGCTTCTATAGATGGCATCCTTACTTCTCCACCTTACTTTGACGCTCTGGATTACATTGGAAACAATCTTTTCCCTATCCTTGTCCTGGGGCTCAAAGATGACCTCGTCTGGGATTCAACTGTGAACCTCTACGAAAAGCGATTACAAGTAGCAAAATGCGGTGAAATCCTTCCCCTATATGCTTATGAACCGCAACACTTTCCACCGCTGAGTAAAAAATTGATTAACCTTTTAAAACGCTCAAAACGATGCCAGAAGGCAAATGTAGTAGAAAACTATCTCAAGATGATGATTGCTTCCTTCAAGGAATGCTACAGAGTGCTGAAGAAGGGAAAATATTACATTATGGTTGTAAGTAAGTATCACTCCTGGACTGTTAATGGGAAAGAGAGAGTGATTGAAACATCGCCGCTAATTGCAGAACTCGGAAAATCTGCCGGCTTCACATTGGTCGAAGTAATTCAGCATGGGCTTTCAAAAGCAGACGAAGGAAAGATAGGTGTAGAAGATATTCTTGTGTTCCAGAAGTGAGATTATTTTTTCTTCCCAAACCTTTTTATTGCTTGATAAATCTCTTTTTCGCATGAGCGTTTTCCAGCAGCTGCATCCTGAACTTCAGAAGGCAATCTCTGTTGCAGGCATCACGGAGCCAAGCAGTGTGCAGGAGAAAGGCATTCCCGCAGTGCTTTCTGGCAAAAATGTATTGCTCATTGCACCCACTGGAACTGGAAAAACAGAAGCAGGGCTTCTACCAGTGCTTCACAAAATTCTAACTGAAAAAAACGAGCCAGTTGCGTGCATCTACATCACACCATTACGTGCCCTCAATCGGGACATGCTCCGCAGAACCCAGGTGCTTTGCGAATCAGTGCACCTCAAAGTTGCAGTGAGGCACGGAGATACCACCCAATACGAGAGAGGCAAGCAAGCGGAAGACCCAGCCCACCTGCTCATCACCACACCCGAAACCTTCCAGATTCTCTTTCTCGGCAGGAAGCTGAGAAAGGCCTTGAAAAATGTTCGCTACATTGTGATTGACGAAATCCATGAGCTATGTGGAAATGAACGGGGCTACCAGCTTTCTGTTGCCTTAGAACGCCTAGAAAAATTATTTGGAAATGGAATTCAACGAATTGGACTTTCTGCAACCGTTGGAGAACCACAGGAAGTTGCAAAATTTCTTGCAGGAAACCAGAGGGCGTGTGAAATTGTTGACTGTGGAATGGAAAAACAGCTGAAAATAGAAGTGTGTATCCCTGCAGTAAAAGAAGAGGACAGAAAAAGGCAGTCGGAAAATCTAACACCAGAGAATGTGGCAGCAATGCGTGAAATTGCGGAAACAGTGGGACATCACAAAGGCGTTCTTGTTTTCGTGAACACACGAGCTGCAGCAGAATTTCTGGGCGTCCACATCCAGCATCTTTTCCCAGATATTAAAATTGCAGTGCACCATGGCTCGCTTGCAAAGGAGGTGAGAATAGAAAGTGAGGAATTGTTCAAGAAAGGGGAACTCAAAGCCATTATTGCCACCTCCTCGCTTGAACTCGGAATTGACATAGGACATGTTGACATGGTGGTCCAGTATAACAGTCCAAGGCAGGTAGGGCGACTTTTGCAAAGAATTGGAAGAAGTGGCCATGGGATTGGAAGAACCTCTGAGGGAAAAATTATCTGCGAGAATGCACTTGATGCCCTTGAGGCGGGAGTTCTTGCAAAAATGGGGATGGCTGGAAAAATTGAAAGCATAAGAATTCGTGAAAACCCACTTGCCGTGCTGGCAAATCAGATTGTGGCCCATGCTACCGCCGAAAAATCGTTTGAGATTGAGGAATTCTATGCACTCGTGAGAAATTCCTATCCTTTCAGAAATCTGAGTTCTGAGCAATATCTAGCAGTGCTCCATGAACTTGAAAGATTCCACAGAATTTTCATAAAAGAGAAGCGTGTGGAGGGCTCAAGAAGAGGGCGGGAGTATTTCTACAACAATATTTCAATGATTCCAGATGAGCGAACTTACAAGGTGCAGGACTTAAGCACGAGAAAAATAATTGCAGTACTGGATGAGTCCTTTGTTGTCCAAAATCTTGAAGTGGGGAAAGAGTTTGCGGTTAAAGGCAGTGTCTGGCTCGTGGAGGAGATTCACGACGATACCGTATTTGTTGTACCGAGCCAGAGTTTGGCAATGCCTCCCTTATGGACTGGCGAGGAAATTCCTGTACCTTTTGAATGTGCGATGGAAGCTGGAAGAATCCTTAGAACAAAAAACATTGATTGCGAGATTGATGAGAATGGAAAGATGGCAATTGAAGCACTCTCCAAACTTGAATGCTTGCCCCTGGATACTACAGTGCATGTGTGCTTACATGGAAAGAAGTGCGTGATTGCTTCAGCATTTGGCTCAAGGGTGAATGAAACCCTTGCGAGAGCAATCTCCATTCTGCTCACTGCAAAACTCGGTGAGAGCGTTGGATTTTCAGCTGAACCATACTGGATTGTGCTGGACCTTCCAAGACAACTGGAGATTGGGGAGTTGCAACAGACAATCGAAAATCTTGCAGCAAATGCACGAGGGCTGAGAAGAATAATAGAAAAAGGTGTTGGCGCAATTTCCTACTTCCGCTGGATTTTTGTGAATGTGGCAAAGAAGTTTGGCTTGATAGAACGTGATGCAGATTATAGCCAGATAAACATAGAGCGTTTCATTGATGCCTACCGTGACTCACTTGTGTTCAAGGAAGCTGTGGAAAAAACCGTTTTTGAGCATATGGATATTGAGACCACAATTTGCGTGCTTGAAAAAATTGCAATGAAGGAAATTACTGTGATTTACTATCCGCGTATCACTGGTTTCTGTGAAAGAGTGTTGGCGGAAACCCAGGGTTTTGTGCAGACCGAGATTTCAGCACAGCTCATTAATAGCGTGAAGACACGTCTCATGGACACAGATATGGTGCTCATCTGCATGTCATGTGGAACCACGCTTACCTATAAACTGAAAAACATAACCCGACTCTCCTGCCTGCGGTGTAATTCTGTGATGGTAGCTGGAATGCGAAAAGTGGAGAAAAGTATTATTGAGACCTGCAAAAAATACTTTGGTGCGAAAAAGGACCTGAAAGTGTTGAACAAAGCAGAGAAACGAAACATAGAACGTGCGTGGCTCTGTGCAAATCTTGTCAGAGATAATGGAAAAAATGCACTGCTTGCACTTGCTGGTAGAGGAATCGGGCCCGACACTGCAGCCAGAATCCTGTCAAGAAGTTATGAGAGCGAAGATGAACTCATCAAGGAAATAATCAGGGCAGAGATAAAGTATACCCAGACAAAGAAGTACTGGAAGTGAGATTTTCAGATATTTTCGTCTGAGGTGGTGGATGTCTCCAGCCACACCTCCAGAAATCTATCCACAAGTTTGTCCAGGAAGCTATGGCGATAGCGGATGATTGCATTCACTGTTCGCTCCTTCTCTGAAACAAAGTATCGGGTTCGCTCGCCTTCCACTGCATTCACCACTCCTTTTTTGCGAAGCAAGTCCAGATAAAAAGTGGTTGTGGACAAAGGGAGATTAAGTTCTCTTCCAATCTCTGCATGGGTGCTGCCAGGCTTGAGCAGAAGGTGGAGCACTATTCTCCTCGGTTTTTCCTGGCGCAAAACTGCCATCAACTCAAAATCTCTCGCATCAACTTCCTTTGTGTAATACCGTTTGTAATACCGCTCCTTAACACCGTAAATCAATCCCTCCTTCTCCATCCTGTTCAGGTGATAATCCAGTGTGCCAACCTCCAGCCCGAGTTTTCTCTGCAGTTCCCTGAAATGGATGCCTGGGATTTTCGCAATCAAAGAAAAAATGCTCCGCCTTACCTCCAGTTCCTGAAGCATCCCTATCCCTTGGTGAAGAGAGAAAATGCCAGGAGCGAGAGGATGCAGAGGTCAAAGAGGTAAAGGAACACAAGGGCATTGCCCTGGATGACCACAAACTGACTGACTGAGAGCCAGATACCTTTTACGAAAAACAATAGGAAGGCGAGAGATACAATCAGCAGCCTTCTGCTTTTCACCCGCATGTAGGTGATTATTGACAAAAAAAAGAGCACCACACTGAAAACCAGAATCACACCAGTCGCAAATGCTGTAACTTCCCACATACTACCACATCACAATAAATATAAAAAAGGTTTTTATTTCAGAACTTCTGTCTTTGCTTCCCGTTTCTCTGCCTGTACCAAAATACTGTAATCACTGCAATCGCTACAAGAATTCCGCATGTAAACCATAGAGCAATGTTCGCTGGTGAGGTGCCTAGAATCTTCACCAGTATTGTGCCTATCACCGTGGTAATGCCATCCGTTGCTTCTAGCGTAACCACTTCCTCGCCCTGCCAGTTCTCAGGGGCTTTGAGCAAAAGCTCGCCATTGGCTGAATTGTAAACCGCTGAAATATATTTTGTCTCTCTCACCCCAAACATAATTCTCTTGCCCTGAGGCACTGTGAACAATGTGGAGATGCTGAGCCGGAGTTCTGAGCCAGGGGAAAGCGTAACTTCCTGCTCACCTGTGAACTTGGGTGCTACCGTTGCATCCTTCGGCGGCGAGATCACATAACTGTCCTCTGTCCCATTACCTGGCAACACTGTGTTGTTGGTGATTGTTGTGAGTTTAATCTCAACGGAGAGTGTTGTCCCTTGCTCTACTTCTACCACTCCATTGTAGCCACCATAAGTTTCGTGGTAGGCATAGAGGGCATACTGTCCCGCGGGCACCGCAAGTGTGAATTTACCATTCTCATCTGTCACTGTGCTTGCTGCATAGTAACCATAGGTGGCATTTGTTGTTGCAGTTCCATTTGAGGGCAGTATGTCAACAATTTCCAGCAATGCATAAGCACTTACATATGCACCCTTCACCTTCTGTCCCTGTTCATTGTAAACTATGCCTGTTATCCATGCATCTGGTTCCGGTAGTTTCTCAAGCGAGATGTTCAGCCAGAGCGTTGTGTTTGCCTCAACAAAAACTGTCTCATAGTGTGGATAGAAACCCTCCGCAAAGACAGTGAGGGAAAGCCAGCCCGCAGGCACATCCACAGCATAGTTTCCTGCGCTATCAGTCACTCCAGAATACCTCCATGCACCAGGATAACTCCCATTGTAACCAGGTGTCTCTGAGCCCACCACACCATTACCTATGAAGTCATCAATACCTCCATAGTATTCAGAATAGCACACAAATTCTACCACTGCTCCCACAAGCGGTTCTTGTTCAGAAACAACCTTTCCCTGCACTTTAGACACAATCTCTGGCTCCTTGAACGGAAGCAGTCCTATGTCCATCTGCATCGTTGTGTTCGGAGGCACATTGACGGTTGTGGCATACTCGTAGTATCCCTCTGCATATGCGTGGACTACCAAAATTCCGCTATGCACATTCAGTTCATAGTTTCCATTTCCATCTGTCAACGCGGTGTTTTCGTAGGGATAGTAGAAACCTTCATTTGAGCTTATTCCAGACCAGGCATACACAGTAGCGTTTGCAATAGGGCTTCCATCTGACTGGTCCAACACCCTTCCTTTCACAGTTGAATCTGGTTCTGGCATTGTATCAAGTGCAATCTCCACATAAAATGTCGCATTTGCGTCGCTAACAGTTATGCTCATGCTTTCTGGCATGTAGTTCTCTGCATAAACATAGATGTAGTATGTGTCTGGAATTACCTGTACTGCAAAATTCCCGTTTCCATCTGTCTCGCCATAGAAATACCATGTCTCATTCCCAACTGTCCCATTGTAGTAAATATCGCCAAGTCGCTTCCCTGTTATTGAAGCACCAGCAATTGGCGTCCAGTTTTTTCCATCAATCACATGAAAAGAGAGGTTCACTAATTCTACTGTGCCAGATGGAAATTTCAGCTCCCTCAAATCCAGAACCCTTGCACTCTCTCGTTCGTTCGCACCCATGACGCCATACATTCCTGCAAATAGCAGGCAGAGCACCAAGCTTGTTGCAACAATTACAATTTTTTTGTGCATGTTTATCACCTCTGCTTTCTTTACCCATGATTTATATATCTGAATTATGGAACAAACACTGAAGGAGTTAACCTAATATAATCAACCGTTATCTCTTTTCCATGCAAGCGAAAGTGCTGCTCATTGGTGGTGGTGGCAGGGAGCATGCGATTGCCAGTGCTCTTCATCGCACAGGTGCAAAAATTTTTGCAGCAATGCGAAACAAAAACCCCGGCATCATCAGAATCTCCGAAAAAGTGAGAATTGTGCAAGAAACCGATTTGAACACTGTGGTAGAATTCGGAAAACAGAATACAGTAGATTTTGCAGTCTGTGGCCCTGAAGACCCACTTGTACATGGACTTGCAGATGCCCTCCAGCAGCATGGAATTCCATGTGTTGGACCTGTTCAATCTGGCGCTAGAATCGAGGGCTCCAAATTGTTTGCAAGAGAATTGATGAAAAAGCACAAAATACCTGGTTGTGTGGATTACAGATTGGTGGAATCTGTCGAGGCGTTTGAAACTGCATTTAATGAACTGAACGGAAATATCGTGATAAAGCCCATTGGGTTGACAGGTGGCAAAGGAGTGAAGGTGATGGGTGAGCATTTGCACACGATTGAGGATGCGAAAAATTATGCAAAAGAGATAATTGAGAAAAAGATTGGTCAAAGCCAGAGCTTGCTTGTTGAGGAAAAGGTTGAGGGAGAGGAGTTCACGCTCCAGGCATTTGTGAACGAGAAATCTGTTTGCTTTTCGCCGCTTGTGCAGGACCACAAAAGATTGCTAGAAGGTGATGCAGGCCCAAACACTGGAGGCATGGGTTCTTATTCTTGCGAGGATTTTTCATTGCCATTTTTAAGTGCAGATGACTTGACCATGGCAAAGGAGATAATTGTTAAAACTGTGGAAACACTTAAGATGGAAGGAGTAAATTACAGGGGTTTTCTTTATGGCCAGTTTATGGCAACGAGAGATGGAGTTAAGGTGATTGAGTTCAACTGTCGGCTCGGAGACCCTGAGGCGATGAATGTGCTCACGCTCTTTTCCTCTGACTTTACAGAACTTTGCTGGAAAATTGCAAAAGGTGAGAGTTTCTCCCAACCAGATTTTGAGAGAAAGGCAACGGTGTGCAAGTACATTGTGCCTGAGGGCTATGGGATAAAGCCGCTGGCTAATGAAGAAATTAGTGTGGACGAAACAGGAATAGTTAACGCTGGCTGTGTTCCCTACTACGCAATGGTGAATGAAGAAAACGGAAAGGTCTACACCACAACCTCCAGAGCAATTGCAGTTGTTGGCATCGGAGAAACAGTGGAGCAAGCAGAACAAAAGGCAGAAAATGCCCTGAAATTTGTGCGTGGGAAAGTTTTTATGAGACATGACATTGGTAAAATGGAATTAATAAGAAAAAGAGTTAAACATATGGCTGAGGTAAGAGGAAAATATCAATGTGAGCGTTAAATTATATACTCTTCCCATCAATTTTTTCTGTCTATTGGCAAAGATTTATTTACTATGGGGGCTTTATTACTGCTGACACCTGCACTTCAAAACACCTGTATAATGGGGAGGATTTGTCTTCCTCACCAGGATATGGGAGTTATGGGGGGCAAAATATGGATACTGGCAAGATTGAAATTGAAGGCATAAATAAACTGGTTGAGGAAGGCATTCCTTCAAATTATATGCTGTTGTTGCAAACAGATGAAGGTTTAGAAACAGACCTGCTTGTAAGACAGTATATAAAAGAGGCACTCATCAAAGGCGAAATCTGTATCGCTGTACTCTCAGAAAGTTCTCCAGAAGATTTCAAAAAACTGATGAGTGCAATTGGTATTAATGCTGAGACCCATGAAAAGAATGGAACGCTCTACATTGTGGACTGGTATTCCTTCAGAAATGAAAGAATAATCGGGCTAGAGGAAAAAGGCGCAATTTACAAATGCTCGAAGAGTTTAACAAATGTGGAGATTGCAATTTCGAAAATTCTGAAAAAAATTGAAGGAAAACAATTCAGGGTTTATTCTGATATTCTATCAAATGTGATTAAGGTCTTTGGGTTCGAAACCGCTTTTAAATTTTCGCAAGGGCTGACCGCAAGAATCAAAAAGTACAGTGGTGGTGCTCTGTTCAAGATTTCAAAGACAACGCATGAACAAAAAGTAGTTTCCGCATTTCATCCACACTTTAATGGTGTGCTGGACATCGAGCACAGCAGGGAAGCAGACAGGATTGTCGCAAAAATTGGGATTATCTCGCTTGACAATCTTTTTTATGAGACCGCTTACAAAAAGATAGGCGTGAGCAAGACAAAATGCATTGTAATCATGGATGAGGATGAGCCAAAACCAAAACCGAAGCCAGAAGTGAAGAAAGTCGTAAAGAAAGCGGTAGAGGAAGAGCCAGAAGAGGAAGCAGAACTCAGCGAGAATCTTGAAGATATGAGGGGCTCAAGTGTCCTTGTTTACGAAAACAGGCCCAACTACATTTACAAGCTATACAGTGAATTTCTCTCAGAGGGAGCAACTGGACTTTGTGTGAGTACCACATTTCCTGATAAGCTCAAAAAAATGCACAAATTTGAGTCAGATGTGCTGTGGATTTCGGAATCCTCAGAGAAAGGTGCAGTGAAGCCAGGCAGGATGGAATTTGAGTTGATGCGGGAAGTGGCTATTTTCCTTAAAAACAATAAGAATGGTGTGCTGGTTCTTGACTGCATTGAAACCCTCATCCTTGAAAATGGCTTTGATAAGGTTGTTAAGTTTCTGAAGAAAATTGGTGACATGGCTGCGGTGAACGGCAACACGGTTCTGGCTGTGATAAATGACAAGAGCATAGAGCAGGAGAAACTCTATGTGCTTTCGAAAAGTTTTGACATGGAGCTAAAAGGTAAGGAAATTGGAAAAGAGAGAAAGAAAGCAAAGGTAGTGGAAGTAGAGCCAGAGGTTGTTGAAGAAGTAGAAGCAGAAGAGGTTACTGAGGAAAAGCCAGAAGAAGTGAAAACAAAAGAGCTAGTTAGCAGGGAAGCATTTACAAATGGGTTGAAGAAGAGTGTGACTGCGAGAGAGGCCTACACCAATGGACTTGGAAAGCGGAAGCCAGGGTATGTAAACGGATTGAAGAAACCTGGCATGAGGCAAAGACCAGCAAAAGTTAGCCGGGTAAAACAGGTTGTTGTGGGACTTGTGGTTGTGGTAATTGCCATCTCAGTTTTTGCATTCTGGCTTTTCACGATTCCTTCAGAAAAAATTAAGGTGGATGGAAACATAGATGATTGGCAGGGGCTTGCGGTTTATAAAGACAGTGAGGACTTTGCAAACCCAGACATAAAAATCACAGAATACAGCATTTATTATAGCAATGAAAAATGCTATTTCTATGTGAAAGTTGCTGGCACTGCGTTTAATGGTGCAAACAGTGGCTATGATACCCTTGTTCTGTTTATCGACAAGGACAGGAATCCAAACACTGGCTACAGGGTGGAGAACATAGGAGCAGATGCAAAGATAGAGATTAGCGGATTCAATGGCAACATTCATACTTCATCAGTGGCAGTGTTTAAAGAAGGGAGTACATCTATAAAGCCAGAATTGAATTACAGTGCCTGGGAAAGTGTTGGCGGTGTGGTCGTGGAGAAAAGCGGGAACATTGTTGAAGGAAGTGCGAAGATTACAGGAATGACAGAGCCAATAGGCCTTGTTGCGATGCGACACTATGAGGGCAGTGTTTATGCAGAGAAACGGGGCATGGCGCTGGTGAGCAAAACTGAAGGAAGTTTAGTGGTTTACCAGAATTTTATTGGCAATGATGTGGTATATGCAGATGCTGATGTGCTCGAGCTAAGATTGATTGCAAAGGGTAAGGATGTGCATGTGGAAAGCATAAGCGTGGCAAATGCGAATGTGAGTTTACCGAAGAAGGACATTGCAGTGAACGAAGAACTTACTGTGAGATGCAAGGCAAAGAGCTTGAGTGATGGTAATGCGTATGCGTTTGCAGTTTCCAGCGTTGACACAAACGTGCCCTACAGAATTGTGGGCAACGGTGGCAAAGCATACTTTGGTTCTCTGCCTTCTGGGATTGTTATAGACGGTGCATTTGGTGACTGGCAGGGTGTGCAGAAAGGTGTTGATGTGCCAGGCGATGTAACTAAAAACATTGATTTGCGGGAGTATGCAAGTGCAATTGCAAGCAATGCATACTTCTATATGGCAGTGGATGGTACAATGCTTGCTGGCTGCGAAATCCCTGTGCTTGGTGCCAGACCACCAGTGCAACCAGGACCACCAACGCCAGTGGTGATAAAAGAAAATCTGGGCATGGATGTGGCAAGGGTTTACATTGATTTGATGAATTCCACAATCAACACATTCAATCCAGCAATGATTTCCCATGGTTATTTGATTGAGTTGCAGGGCAGAAATGGTCAGGTTGTAAGTGAAAGGGTCTGGAAGTGGGAGAATGGAGTAATGTCAGAGGAAATCCAGAATCCAAACATTGCTCATGGTTTGAGCGATGGAAAAATAGAGTTCAGTGTTGCAGGAACAGCACTAGCTGGCCTTAACACCGACACGAAATTCTACTTTGAGATGACAAATTGGATTGGCGAAAAAGATGCGAGCGAGTTTGCTTACAGAGCAGGAAAGATTCAACAGCAGAATATAGAGACGAATGTTGAGACAAGGGGCACATCGCATGCACCAATCCACATAAATGGCGACAGCCAATTTACCGGTGCAAATGGAGTTGTAAGTGGCTCTGGCACATCGGCAGACCCGTACATAATAGATGGCTGGGACATTGATGCTAATGGAGGGCCGTACGCAATATGGGTGGAGAACACAACAGCATACTTTGTTGTGCGCAATTGCACACTTTACAGAGCAACAAGTACTACTAGTGCTCCTACAGGTGCTGGGATTGCGTTGAACAATGTGACAAATGGATGCATAGAAAACAACAGGTGCAACAACTCAAACCGTGGGATTTATCTCTACGGTTCTTCTCAATACAATAACATAACAAACAACAATGCCTCTAACAACCAATTCGGCATCTATGTATATTCCCCAAGTAACTCCAACAACATAACAAACAACAATGCCTTTGGCAACACCAATCAGGGTATCTTATTGTATTCCTCAAGCCACAACAACATCGCAAACAACAATGCTTCAGGGAATACTAACAATGGCATCTACATAGAGGCCTCAAGCTACAACAACATCGCAAACAACAATGTTTCTAGCAACAAATACGGTATCCAATTGTCTTCCTCAAACACCTACAACAACATAACAAACAACAATGCCTTTGGCAACTCCTACAGCGGTATTTACTTGTATTCCTCAAGCAACTACAATAACATAACAAACAACAATGCCTTTGGCAACACACAACACGGCCTTCTCTTGTTTTCTTCATGCAACTACAATAAAATAACAAACAACAATGTCTCCAGCAACAACCAGTACGGTATTTACCTGTATAGCTCCCAAAGCAATATTCTAACTTACAATTGGCTTCGCAATAACGCAAATTACGGTGTTTATATTGCCAGCAGTGCCATTGCCAACATTCTCCATCACAACAACTTTATAGGCAACAAAGGAGCGAGTAAAGGCATAAGTGATGGCAAATGCCAGGCATACGATAGTGTGAGTGGAAACACATGGTACAACAACACAATCCAGGAAGGCAATTACTGGAGCAATTGGAATGGGCAAGGCTGGGGCACTACAAATGCTTACCCACTTGATGGCGGTGTTGGTGCAAGTGACTGGTACCCCCTCCGAAGTGCAGGATTGCATACTCCAATCCACATAACCAACAATAACGAGTTCACTGCAGAGAATGGAGTGATAAGAGGTTCTGGGACACAAAATGACCCATACATTATAGGGGACTGGGAAATAGATGCTAAAGGAGGCACTTATTGTATCTGGATTGAAAATACTGATGTTTACTTTGTTGTAAGAAATTGTACAGTTTACAATGCAACAAATGCAGGCAGTGTGCCTTATGGAGCAGGAATCACATTGAACAATATGAGAAATGGCTTCCTGGAAAACAACAAGTGCAACAACTCAAACCGTGGGATTTATCTCTACGGTTCTTCTCAATACAATAACATAACAAACAACAATGCATATGGCAACACCCAATACGGTATCTACTTGTATTCCTCAAGCAACTACAATAACATAACAAACAACAATGCCTCTAACAACAACCAATTCGGCGTCTATTTGTATTCCTCAAGCAACTACAACAACATAACAAACAACACGGTCTCTGGCAACGCTAATCACGGCATCCTCTTGTACTCTTCAAACAACAACAACATAACAAGCAACAATGCCTCTGGAAATACTAACTATGACATCTACTTGTATTCCTCAAGCAACAACACCATCGCAAACAACAAAGCCACAGACAACTCTAAATACGGCATCCACTTGGCATCCTCGAGTAACTACAACAATATATCAAACAACACTGTCTCTAACAACACAAACTATGGCATTTACTTGTCCGCCTCCAACAGCAATAGTATAACTTACAACTGGATTTGCAATAACACAAACTATGGCGTTTACATCACATCTGGCTCCATAGACAACACAATTCATCACAACAACTTCATCGGCAACAATGGTGCAACCAAGGGGATCTCTGGCAATTGTCAGGCGTACGATAATTGTGGTGGCAACAACTGGTACAATAATTCATCTAAAGAAGGGAACTACTGGAGTAACTGGAATAATCTCGGATGGGGCACACCAAGTGCCTATCCCATTGACGGTGGTGCAGGTGCAAGCGACTGGTATCCTTTACATATCAAAAGGGGACCTATCCACATAACCAACAACGGTGAATTTACACCCGTAAACGGAGTCGTCGGCGGCTCAGGAACACAAGCAGACCCCTACTTAATAGAGGGATGGGAAATAGACGCAAATGGTGGGATATATTGCATCTGGATTGAAAACACGGATGCGTATTTCGTGATACGAAATTGCAATCTATACAACGCAACTGATGGAAACAGTATGACGAATGGTAACGCCATCGCACTAAATAATGTGCAAAACGGCACAATTGAAAACTGCAGTTGCAATGGATGTAGGTACAGCGGAATTTATCTATACTCTAACGCTAGATTCAACAACATAAGGAATAACTATATTTCCAGCATCGGATATTATTGCATCATCTTGTCTAATGCAAACTACACTAACATAACAGACAACAATATCAGTGCCAGTTACGAGGGTATCTACATGGAATACTCCAAATATAACAACATAATAGGTAACTATGCATCTAACTTTCCAAATACCAATGGCATTTACACATACTATTCAGACAATAACGCTATAGAAAACAACAAATTTTATAGTGCTAAAAATGGCATCTATCTCCGCACATCATCCAACAATACCGTAAGAGGAAACGTTGTCTCTGGTTGTTCACAATACGGCATCTATTTGTATTCTTCAAGCACAAACAATACCATAATCAATAACAATGTATCTGGTAACCCCTATGGCATCTACTTGTCTTCCTCAAGCAACAATAACATCACAAACAACAATGTTTCGAGTAACTCCAACCGTGGCATCTACTTGTCTTTTTCATCCAACAACCTTATTACATATAACTGGATTTGCAACAACACAAACTACGGAGTGTACATCACATCCAGTTCTACAGGCAACTACATCTACTACAACTACTTCATTGGCAACAACGGTGCGGGCAAGGGTGTTTCTGGCAACTGCCAGGCATACGATAGTGTGGGTGGGAACATATGGTATAACAACACAATTCAGGAAGGCAACTACTGGAGTAACTGGGACGGGAATGGCTGGGGCACAGCAGGTGCTTATCCCATTGACGGTGGTGCAGGTGCAAGCGACTGGTATCCCATAATCGAAACCTCAGTTTTCTCCAATCTCGGAGTCTTACTCATGGTCATTCTTCCCATCCTCGCCAGAAAAACACAGAGCGAGAAAGGCAGAAGAAAACCATGAACACAGACTAAACAATTTCTATCCCATACACCTTCTTTGGTACATCCACCATGATGCTCCAAATCTTTTCCTCGCTCACGCCTATTTCCAGAAGTCGTTTCACACGCTTAGGCACCGTGGTAATATCAAGCACTGCACCAGGTCTTGCAGGGTCGTCAAGAAAGTCGGTTTCCAGCATGAAATTCGGGGTTTCGAAGATTCCCGGATTCAGAACCTCTCTCCCAGCAAGAACAGATGGTGTAAGCCCACCAGCATGACCAATTGTTTCAGCCCTTGCAAAATGCTTCACCACCCTTGCTTTCTCAATCCCAGTTCTCTCAGCCATGCTGCAAATCTCTTCGTAAAGCTGTTCTGAGGCTCTCTCAGTATGGAGCACAACTGCACAACCCAGTCCTTTCGCTCTCTCAAAAACAGATTCAATTATCTCGTTGGAAATTTGCATAATTTCTTGAGACACAGGAAAATGCGGTCTCCCAATCTCTCCAAACCCAATCGCTTTCCCCTCTTTTATCAGTGTTGCTGCATCTTCCACACCCCGCAACATGATTTCTTTTGCCCTTTCTAATCCTAGCTTTTCAGCAAGTGCAAGCAATTCCACAGGATAAGGCCCAATCACAGCAAAAGCCTTCACATTTGTATTTGCATTCACGAGTTCACAAAGTCGGAGTGTTTCTTCATACTGGGCTTTGAAATTACCGTTCCTCACTGCTTCCATGCCCGCATAAGGCATATTTACAACAATGCAATGGGTTCCTCCTGCCTTCTCAAACCGCTTTACAGATTCTACATTGCCTCCAGCAGAAGAAAGATGGATGTGGTCGTCCAGAATTGGAATTTTCATTTTTATCTCAGCAAATCCACAGCACGCAGTTCCTCCATTATTTTCTCAACTGCATGCTCGACATCCTCAGGCACCCTTGCACCCGTGCATACGAGTTTCCCTGAACCAAATAACAAAACCACGACTTTGGGATTGTCCAGACGGTAAACAAGCCCTGGGAATTGCTCAGGCTCATACTCTACCTTCTCAAGCCCCAAACTTATCGCAATTGCGTTCAGGTTTATCTCCTGTTCAAGGTCTGAGGAAGCAACAATGTTCTGGATTTCAATTTCTGGCTTCTTGTTGATTCTGACACCTGCCTTCTCAATTTGCTCAGCCACAGTAAAAATGGCTTTTCGCACATCTTCAATGCTCTTTGCACCCGTGCAGACGACTTTTCCACTTCTAAAGAGAAGGGTGGCTGTTTTTGGCTCTGAGAGCCGATAAATGAGACCTGGAAACTGCTCTGGCTCATATTCTGCACCGTCAAGTGCATTTGCTATTCTCTGAAGGTCGAGGTCTCCATCCAGTGATGTGCTTGCAACCACATTTTCTATTTTTATTTTTACCATTTTCGTGCCCCCTGATTTAAATAGTATTTAAACCCATGTCCCCATTATATTTATATTTTGCTGTAATCGCCGTGTTGTTGTATTATCACCACACATCGTGAACACCAATACGCCTGATATAACAGATCACGAAGTTTGGGGAGGAAAAGAAAAAAATCAGTGGACCTTATGGCGCCTGTGGGTGATCAACATGCCCATAAGGCCCAAAGTAGTCAATGGAAAAGTAGTATATGAAAAGGAACGAAAGAAATTGGTTTAAACTCGCAGATTTTAAATCTACGGACGAGTTACTCTCACCTGCAGGCGTTCACGAGGGCCATTGATAATACACTCTCTCGTCAATTCTTGCTGTTACAAATTTTTTGCTACCTATTGCGTCCAGCAACGTATAAACATATTTCAGATTTAGAATATCTTACGTTGCAATAGTCGCATATTGGAAAGCAACGGGTCAAATGGTCATCAATAATTTTTTTAGTTCGGACGAAATATAGACATGCTGTGTTGAGATGCCATCCCCTCTGGTTGATTTTAGATGGAGATGGTTTTTTCTATTCAAACTTTCTATGAACTTTCCGAAGTCATAGATTTATTTAGGGGTTGGAAGGAGACCCTTCATTCGTTTTATTTTCCCTTTTCTCGTCCACAATAGGTCTTCTAAATAACAACCCTTATCTATCTCTTACTTATTTCGTATCTGAAAAAACAACACAAAGGTGGAAAAAATGGATGATAAGGAATTGGAACTTGAAGTGGCAAAGCAGTTGAATGAAGTTCTTGATCCGGAGACAGGAATAAGCGTTATGGACATGGGTCTGGTGCAGAATCTAAGTGTGAAGGATGGAATTGTGCACCTGGTTTTCGTACCTTCCTCTCCATTCTGTCCTCTGGGCGTGAGAATTGCATTTGACATAAAGAATAAAGTCAAGGGAATAGCAGGGGTAAAGGGCATTGATATGCGTGTGGAAGGTCATGTTTCCGCAAAGGAAATTACTGAGCAATTGAAAAAAGATTGACATGCTAACTGGTATTTGCCACATCTGTCAGAAGCAGGCAATCAGAACCTGCAAACTATGTGGACTTCCCACCTGCGACCAGTGTCTAAGAGGGGAAATCTGCATTACATGTTATTCTGGAAAAACCATTAAAAAGGATGTTCAAAGAATGCCTTGAAACCTTTTACAGTGGCATGAACATCTACCTTACCCACAATCTCCACAGGTGCATGCATTGCAATCAATGGCACACCTGCATCCACTACATCCATTCCTCTGGTGGCTAAATATCTTGCGACTGTGCCACCCCCACCTTCATCCATTTTTCCAGAATTTCCGAACTGCCAGGCAACTCCCGCTTTGTCTAAAATCACTCTCATTTCGTGCAAAAATTCTGCATTTGCTTCATTTGCACCTTTCTTCCCGCCATGGTATGGGCCTCTGGTGAAACACATTCCACGATTTACATACACCGCATTTGTGGAATCATAAACACCTTTGTAAATTGGGTCCACACCTGGCTTCACATCTGCAGAAATTGCCTTGGTTCTGATGAGAGCATCTAGAACTTCGGTGCTGCAAGCATGCCCTTTCTCAAGCTGGATTAATTTTTTTACTAGGTTTTCGAAAAACAAAGAGGTGACAGAGGTGTTTGTGTCGCTCCCAATCTCCTCCTTATCCACAGCATAGGCAATGCATGTTCTATCTGGCACTTTCAACCCAAAGAGGGCCTCCAGTGAGGCAAACACACAAACTCTGTCATCAAGCCCATAGGCAGCAATCAACCCCCTGTCAAACCCAAGATATGCGGGTTTCCAGGCAGGCACAAACTCGAGTTCTGCAGAAACGAAATCTTCCTCCGTAATTCCATATTTTTCGTTGAGGATGCGGAGCACATTCAGTTTGAGTGGGGACTTATCTGAATCGTGCGGAATGCTTCCGGCTAGCACATTCAGTTCCTCCCCTTTTATCCCAGGCAATAGTTTTCTCTTGCCCTGGACATTATCATCTAAATGCGGCGGAAGGTCTGGAATCATGAAGTAAATTCCATCTTTCTCACCAACTGAAACATCTATCTTCTCCCCTGATCCCAACACGAAAACGCCTCTGAGTTCAAGAGGTGTTGAAACCCATTGGTAGTTTTTGATTCCGCCATAGTAGTGCGTGTCAAGGAAACAGAGGTCCGCAACAGCATCTTCAACTAGCGGCATCTGTTTTAAATCAAGTCGTGGTGCATCAGTATGGGACACGATGAGGTTCATCCCCTCCACAATCTTTTTTCGCCCCACCACAATCAACGCAATGCTTTTCTCTCTGTTCACAGCAAACAACTTCATTCCCGGCTCAATTTTTGAGACCTTGTTTATGTCCACAAAACCCTGTTTTTCTGCAATTTCCTTTACCTTTGCAACCACTTCTCGTTCTGTTTTTGCCTCTAAAAACCTCAGCAGTTTTTCTCCAGTTGCTTCTATTTTCTTTATTTCGTCCTTCTTTAGATTAGACCATAGATTTTTCTTCTTAATTTCCAATTCTTTTTTCCTTTTCTTAGCCATCTCAATCACCAAGTTCCTTGATTATTTTGTCCACAATTTCAGGAGCAACACCTACATAACTCCCTGCCTCAAATATTTTTTCCACATCTTCTCTGCTAAAAATCTGTCTTTCCACAAGTAAATCGCTCAGATGCCTTTTTTCTGATAGCGCTTCCATTGAAAGTTTTCTCACAAGTTCGTGGGCTTCTTGGCGTCCCATGCCCTTCTTTGTCAACTCAATCATTACACGCTCAGCCATCACGAGACCTTGTGTGAGTTCTATGTTTTTCTGCATTTGCTCTGCATTCACATTCAGTTTTCTGAAGAGGGAAATGGTTTTGTGAATAATGTCGTCGCAGAGAATGAATGCATGAGGAATTATAAAGCGCTCTGCAGAGGAGTTGGTGAGGTCGCGTTCATGCCACATCAGATTGTTCTCAAATGCAGGAAGCACAAGGGCACGCACAACTCTCGCAAGCCCGCAAATATTCTCAGCCATTACTGGGTTTCTCTTGTGAGGCATTGTTGAGCTTCCCACCTGCGTTTCCTCAAAATGTTCAGAAACCTCGTTGATTTCTGTGCGTTGAAGGTTGCGAATTTCAGTTGCAAATTTTTCGCATGTGGTTGCAATGTTGGCGAGAAGACAGACAAGTTCTATGTATCTATCTCGACCCACAACCTGCGTACACCCATTTTCGGCCCAGATTCCAAGCTTCTCCATCAGTTTTTCCTGGATTTTGAGAGCATTTGGTCCGAGGGCTGCACCTGTTCCAACAGCCCCGAGAAGTTTTCCAACACAGAATCTGGGTATGCCTTGTCGAATCCTCTCTTCATGTCTTGCTACCTCTGTAGCAAACACAGCCATTTTCAGGCCAAATGTGATGGGCACAGCATGCTGGCCATGTGTCCTCCCAATCATCACAGTATTTCTGTGTTCTTTTGCAATGGCGAGAAGGACACGCCTGAGTTCTCCAAGTCCTTTAAGTATTATTTCAAGCCCATCTTTTATCTGGAGGGCATTAGCTGTGTCAATGATGTCATTGGAGGTGGCACCGAGATGCACATATTTACCTGCTTCTTCCGAAACCTCTGAGAGTGCCTTAACCAGCGCCATCACATCATGTTTTATCTGGTTCTCAATTTCTTTCACCCTTTCCATCTTCACATGCTCTTGTGTTGCCATTTCATTTATTTTCTCTGCCATCTCGGCGGGAATGTTTCCAAACTCTGCCTGGACCAAGGCCAGAGCCCCTTCCACCCGCAACATGTATTCCAGACGGGAATTTTCTTCAAAAATTCTTTTCATTTCCTCTCGACCGTATCTGTAATCAATAGGGCATATCATGAAAAGGTGTATTGAAAGAGAGTATATTAAGATAGGGGAAGTCACGAGTTTCGCTGTTATCTAAGTACTCCAGAGATTTTCCTTTTTCTCCACTTACATAAAGTTACTCAACGCAAGATAACACATCACGAGCTAAGAGAATAGTCCGATAGTGCTCAAAAGTGGAGAAATTTTATCAAAGAGTTTTCTGGAATAAAAATCATTTTAATTTAATTTAAGTGTCATATTGTTAATCACTAATTTAATTATATAACCTATAAATAATATTAAATTCTTTCTACTTGTTAACTTGATTTGCAGAGGCAAAATTTCCAAAACAAATAGGTTTAAGTATAACCTGCTTTATTCCAACAACATGGTGGGGACAATGCTTAAACCGCTCGGAATGCTTAACCAGGCGCTTACGAAGCCAGTGATGGTAGAACTGAAGGGAAATAGGGCGTACAGGGGAATCCTAGAGGGCTACGACCCACATATGAATCTAGTGCTCAAGAATGCAGAGGAATTTGTGAACAACGAAGTGGTGCGAAAGATGGATGTGGCCCTTGTCCGCGGTGACAATGTAATCTTTATTTCCCCATAAATTTAAACTAATCAGGAAATGGTGATTGAATGACAAAAGGAACGCCTTCAAAAAAAGGTGGGAGAAAAACCCACATCCGATGCAGACGCTGTGGTCATCATACTTATCACATCACAAAAAAGAAATGTGCTCACTGCGGCTATGGTGCATCAACCAGGTTGAGACAATATTCATGGCAAAAGGCGCGGTGAGATGCCACTTCATGAAAGGTGTGGTGTAGCGGCGACTGCCTGCAAGGATGAAATTGCAAGTTATATTCTGTATAGATGTCTGCGTGCCCTTCAACATAGGGGACAGGAGGCCTCTGGTATTTCGGTTTTTAAAGGCAAAATTGTGAGCGTTAAGGGAATTGGGGTTGTTGACAATGTATTCAATGATGAAAAGCTGCACAACTTAGCAAGTAATGTAGGTATTGGACATGATTACTACTCGATCAAAATTTCCGTTCCAGATAATGCCCAGCCCCATGTAGTAAGCACCCCTGCAGGAGAAATTGCAGTAGCTCATAACGGAATCATCACTAACTCAGATATTCTGAAGGAAAAACTCAAGGCGAGGGGACACTGCTATCAAAAGGAAAGTGAGGAGGAGAGCATTGCCTTCATACTTTCTGACGAATACACAAAGCACAGAAACATAATCAGGGCATTTAAAACACTTGTAAAAGTGCTCAACGGCAGCTATGCCCTTACAATTCTCTGGGATTCAAGAGTATTTGCACTCCGTGACCCTCTGGGTTTACGTCCTCTCTGTGTTGGCTGTGGTGACGGTTACACAATTGCTGCCTCAGAGAGCGTTGCCCTTGATGTAAACGATGCAGTGCTTGCAAGAGAAGTGGAACCGGGTGAGTTGATTGAGTTGAAGCCCAGTAGTTTTGAAAGTTACAAAATTGGAACATCTGGCAAAAGAGCGTTCTGCTTTTTTGAATACACATATTTTGCAAGAGCAGACTCAATTATGAATGGCAGAAGTGTGTATGAAATAAGAAGGAGGATTGGGTGGAGGTTGGCTAAGGAGAAACCAGTTGATGCAGATGTAGTAATTCCGGTGCCAGATTCGGGCAGAGCCCATGCATTCGGCTACTCTAGAGCTTCAGGAATCCACTACAACGAAGGCTTGATAAAGAACAGATACATTGCTAGGACCTTCATTCTTCCAAAACAGGAAAAGCGAGAAATGAATGTAAGGGAAAAATTGAATCCGATAAGGGATATTGTGGCTGGAAGAAGGGTTGTGCTTGTGGATGACAGCATAGTTAGAGGAACCACAATGCGAAGTATAATTGATATTCTCAGAAATGCTGGTGCAACTGAAGTCCATGTTCGTGTCGGCTCTCCTCCAATAATCTCTCCATGTTTTTATGGAATTGACATGACAACAAGAGAACAGTTTGTGGCTATAGGCAAGACTGAAGAGGAGATTGCAGAGAAGCTTGGTGCTGATTCGGTTGGATACATAAGCATTAATGGGCTCGTGGAAGCGGTACAGCATGAGCGAAGAGACCTGTGCCTTGGGTGTGTAACTGGTGTTTATCCTACACATATAGAAACTACAAAAGCCCATGTTCAACCTTGTATCTGGGATTTTAATGAGAGAGATTGAACTTCTTGAAATTCTGGATGCAGCAGTTGCGAAATGCATAGATGAGAAAAATGTAGCAATTGCATTTTCTGGCGGTCTGGATTCTGCTGTGATAGCATTTCTTGCAAAAAAGCATGCAAATGTAAAGGGATACACAGTAGGAGTTGCTGGCTCTAGAGATATTGTTTGGGGTGTCCATGCTGCAAATCTTCTGGCAATTAACCATCAGAAAATAGAGTTGAGCGAAAAAGAGGTTCTTGGGATAGCCGAGGAACTACGAAGAAAAACAGAGATTTCATCCATTCTCATACTTAGCTACGAATTACCGGTTTATGCTCTTCTCAAGTTTGCTAGTGAGAAAATAATCCTTACTGGTGCAGGTGCCGACGAACTCTTTGGGGGATACAGCAGGTACCTTAGAATACTTAGAGCAGACCCCCAGGAACTCAAAGAAGAACTAAAAAAGGACCTTGAAAAGGCACGGATTGAGCGGGAAATAGAACAAAAGGTTGCATCTGAATTAGGAAAACAAATTTGTTCTCCATATATGGACGAGGAGGTAGTGAAGTTTGCATTTTCGCTATCTCACGAGAAAAAAATCTATCTGGGGAGAAGAAAGGTTATTCTCAGGGATTGTGCAAGAATTGCAGGTATTCCGCCGGAAATTTATGAGCGAGAGAAAAAAGCGGCTCAGTATAGTTCTGGCGTCTATAAAGTTCTAAGGAAAAATCTGTGAATTTCATTGGTTAACACTGTGATGTTTTTGCGACTTCTCACACTTGCAGAAATACTGGTGTGTGAAATTTTGAAATTAACTAACCTGTTGTGTTATTCCAGTATCTGCCTTTAACACACCGTAGTTGTTAAAAATTAGCAATTTGGTGCAAAACTGGTATTTACCAAATCGGGTTTATATACTCATATACCGCTCGGGCAATTGGTGACATAATATGAAGAGATGCACAAAGGTGGCAGTAATTGCCGCATTTTTGGCAATAGTTGTAGTGGGTAGTGTTTTCTGGGTGATGAGTACCTACAAAGCGACACCAGCGACTGAGAAAGAAGTTGTGTATGTATCTGCAAATCCAATGCAGATCCAGATGCTTGAAAAATCAGGCATTCATATCCTCGAAAAGTACGATAATTATATACTTGTAGAGGTAACGGGAGAGGAGAAAGCGGTACTGGAGAAAAATAGATTTGAAGTTGCAAATGTGGATAATGCAATTCTTCTCCGAAACTACCAGTTCGATCCACTCCAGGGTGAGTCTGGACTTCAGAACGTTGGCTCTGATGTGAAAATTGTGCAGTTCATAGGTCCAGTGAAGGATTCATGGAAAACTGCACTTGTAAATCTGGGTTGTGAGATTTACTGGTATGTCCCAAACAACGCATTCCTAGTCAAGGTTCCCTCGTCCTCCCTTTCTTTAGTGAAAAAACTCTCGTTTGTTAGATGGGTGGGCGAATATCTGCCTGCCTACAAGGTTGATACTGCCTTGAGCGGCATGGGAGAAGCAAAGGTAAGTATTTCGTTGCTGGAGCCAGAGGCTCTTGGCGGGGTGATGAGTGTAATAAATTCTTATGGCGGAGAGGTGATAAAGGCAAGCAGTACAAGGGTCATTGCAAAACTATCCCAGGCAGGCATAAGGGCAGTGGCAGAGTTGGCAGGTGTTGAGTTCGTCTCACCCTATTATGAAATGAAAATCCTGAACAACAATGCTCAGTGGATTACCCAGACAGGCATCTCTGAGAACAGAAAAATCTGGGATAAAGGTATTCACGGAGAAGGACAGATTGTAGGAGAGAGTGATACAGGAATTGACTATGACCATGCTGCATTCAGAGACCCGAATGTGCAGATTGTGCAGAACCAGGTAAACCAGAACCACAGGAAGATCGTTCTCTACAAAAATTTTGCAGATGGAAAGGACTTGGATAGCTCAGGCCACGGAACCCATGTAGCGGGCACAATTGCAGGCGATGACTCCTATGTGGGCGGCACAAGTTCCTATGATGGTATGGCATACAAGGCAAAGCTGGCATTCGCAGACATTGGAGGCTCAGGAGATAGCCTTTCTGGAATTCCTTCTGATTTAAATGACCTCTTTGGGCCTCTTTATAGTGCAGGTGCAAGAATCATTTCAAACTCTTGGGGTGCCTCTACTAACACCTATGATGATGATGCAAGGATGGTCGATTTGTTCATGTGGAACTACAAGGATTGTCTGATTCTGTTTGCGAACGGAAACTCAGGCTCATCTGGAGCAAGCACAGTGGGTTCTCCGGCAACTGCAAAAAGTGTGGTAAGTGTCGGTGCTTCCCAGAACAGCCCAAATCAGAACAATGTAGCTTACTTCTCAAGCAGAGGGCCAACAGCAGATGGGAGAATGAAGCCCACACTCACAGCAGTTGGATATAGCTTGTATTCTGCAGATTCAGATGGGAACCTCAATTCAAATAACGCGGGTTACATAAGTATGGCTGGTACAAGCATGGCAACCCCATGTGCGGCTGGAAATGCAGCTCTTGTAAGGCAATATTTCACAGAGGGTTGGTATCCGACTGGCACAAAGAATCCAGCAAATGCAATTACACCTTCAGCTGCTCTGCTAAAAGCGGTGCTGATGGTTGGTGGTGTTGAGCTAACTGGCTCCTATAGTGATATGAACAACGAGGGCAAATTCCCGAACAACAGCCAGGGCTGGGGCAGAATTAACCTTGACAATTCTCTCTATTTCTCAGGTGATACACTTGGTCTTCAGATTGTCGACGAGACCACAGGTATTACTACAGGCCAGTATAAGGAGTACCAGTACACAATATCCTCAAATGCTCAGCCTTTCAAAGTGATTCTCACCTGGACAGATTACCCGGGCACAGTTGGTGCCTCAAAGGCGCTTGTGAACAACCTGGACTTGAAGGTAACGGCACCAGATGGTAGTGTCTATCTGGGAAATGTGTTTTCAGGCAAGAACCCAGGGCACTCCGTTACTGGTGGAACAGCTGACTCAGTAAATGCTGAAGAAGGTGTAATACTGCCAACACCAGTTACTGGTACCTATACAATCCGTGTTACTGCTACGAGTGTGCCGAATGGTCCACAGCCATTTGCACTTGCGCTGATTGGTGCCTTCGGCTCTGGTGGAAGCGATACAACACCACCGGTAATTTCAAATGTGGCAGCAAGTGGGATAACAGCAAACTCAGCAACAATTACCTGGACAACGGACGAGGCAAGCACAAGTGTTGTGGAATACGGTACAACAACCTCGTATGGACAGACCGCAACTGGCTCAAGTGGTGTTACTTCCCACTCAGTTACACTGTCAGGATTAACCGCCTCAACCACTTATCACTTCAGGGTTAAGTCCGCAGATGCAGCAGGCAACCTTGCAACCAGCTCTGACTACACATTCACAACCTCATCTGCTAGTGACACAACACCACCGGTAATTTCAAATGTGGCAGCAAGTGGGATAACAGCAAACTCAGCAACAATTACCTGGACAACGGACGAGGCTAGCACAAGTGTCGTGGAATACGGTACAACAACCTCTTATGGCCAGACCGCAACTGGTTCAAGTGGAGTTACTTCCCACTCAGTTACACTGTCAGGATTAACCGCCTCAACCACCTATCACTTCAGGGTTAAGTCCGCAGATGCAGCAGGCAACCTTGCAACTAGTTCTGACTACACATTCACCACTCTCGCAAATTCCACGGATGTGGTTGTTCTTACAGATGGCGTTGCAGCAACTGGCTCACTGAGTGCAACCAAAGATGCAAAGTACTATATGCTGAGTGTAGCTGCGGGCAAGACCTTGTTGAAAATTGAGCTTACAGGACCAAGTGGTACTGACTTTGACCTCTATGCAAAGCTGGGTGCAAAGCCAACGACTTCCACCTATGATTACCGAAGCATTGGATCAACCTCAACAGAGACAATTAATGTCACAAATCCCTCAGCTGGAGATTGGTATTTCATGGTGTACTCCTACTCTGGTTCTGGGACATTCACAATCAAAGCCACAACAAGCACCTCAAGCACCAATGTTACCCAACTTACAGATGGAGTTGCAGCGACTGGTTCACTGAGTGCCTCAAAGGATGGAAAGTACTACAGCATAACAATACCCTCTGGCAAGGCACAGCTCAAAATTGAAATGACTGGTCCAAGCGGCACTGATTTCGATGTTTATGTAAAGCTCGGTGCAATGCCAACAACTTCAAGCTACGATTACAGTGGCACGACCTCTTCCGCGTCTGAAACAGTGTCAATTACGAACCCAGCTGCAGGCACATGGTACATCTATGTGTACTCCTACTCTGGCTCTGGCACATTCACAATCAAAGCATCCACCTCAACCTCCACAGACACAGGGCAACTGACAGATGGCGTGGCAAAGACCGGCTCGTTGAGTGCAACGGGAGCAAAGGCATACTACTACATCACAATCCCCAGTGGAAAGAGCCAACTAAAGATTGAGCTCACAGGACCAAGTGGTACAGACTTCGACCTCTATGTAAAACTCGGTGCAAATCCATCCACCTCCTCCTACGACTACAGAAGCATCGGTTCAACATCTACAGAGACGATCACGATTTCGAGCCCTGCAGGTGGCACCTGGTACATCATGATATACTCCTACTCTGGCTCAGGTAGCTTCACAATCAAAGCCACCTCCTCTTAAATTTTTTAGCCCTCTAAATTTTTTAAAACCTTCTTTTTGTTTTAATTTTTCACCCCATTGTGTTCTCCAAACCCCAGAAAACTCTTTATTCATCAAATCTATCCCGCTCATTGATGCTTGTACTCTCCGAGACCGAAGCAGATCCAAGATGGGGAAAACCGCCAGAAATGCGAAGCATTGAGGAGCACATTCAAAATGGATTAGTGATAGTGGATAAGCCAAGAGGCCCTACTAGCCATCAAGTTACTGCCTGGGTAAAGCAGATATTTGGGCTTTCCAGAGCAGGCCATGCTGGAACTCTAGACCCAAAAGTAAGTGGGGTGCTACCTGTTGCCTTGGAAAACGCAACAAAGGCACTCCCTTGCCTTCTTCTTGGAACAAAAGAATACATAGCGCTATTGCGTCTCCACGGTGATGTAAAAGAGAGCGAAATCAGGAGAGTGATGGCAAAATTCGTTGGGGAGATCTATCAACTCCCACCCGTAAGAGCTGCAGTAAAGCGAGAACTGAGAGTGAGAAAAATTCATGCGTTGAATGTGCTAGAAATTGATGGAAAATTTGTGCTCTTTCGTGTTGTATGTGATTCTGGCACTTATGTAAGGACGCTCTGTACAGATATTGGTGATGTACTGGGCGTTGGTGCCCAGATGCAGGAACTAAGGCGGTTGCGAACTGCAAATTTTACAGAAAGCCAGGCAGTGAAACTGCAGGACCTTAAAGATGCATATGAATTTTACAAGGAGGGAAATCCTGAGCTCCTCAGGAAAGTCATTTTGCCTGTTGAAGCAATGCTTGAGCATCTGCCAAAAGTGATTTTGAAGGATTCTGCAGTGGATGCCGTGTGCCATGGTGCTGATGTGCATGTGCCTGGGATTGCAAAAATTGGAGAGAATATTGCGAAAGGCGATGTTGTGGGCGTGTTTACGCTGAAAGGAGAAGCAGTGTGCTTTGCAGAGGCAAAAATGAGCAGCGAGGGTGTAGTTAATGCAAAAACAGGTGTAGCGTTCCATCCGCTCAGAGTTCTGATGCATAGAGGAACATACCCGAGAATGTGGAAACACAAGGAATAACTACATGTAGGGCTAAGTAATTTATATACTACATTCATGGTTGAAATCATGCTTGAAACAAACCCATATCTCAAAACTGAACTCGTGGAGAAAAGAGAATATCAGATAAATATAAGTAGGAAATGCATAGAGCGAAACACATTGGTGGTGCTGCCCACCTCCATAGGCAAGACAATGATTGCCCTCATTGTCATTGCGGACTTTCTTGCAAAAACTGGGGCAAAGCCAGAAAAAAAGGTTCTCTTTCTAGCTCCCACAAAACCGCTTGTGGTCCAACAGTATGAACATGGTGTTCTGAAATTCATAAACATAGAAAAAGAGAGGGTGGCATTGTTCACAGGCGAGATTTCCTGGAAGAAGCGAAAGGAAATCTGGGAAAAGAGTGTAATTGTGGTCTCCACGCCTCAGGTAATCTCCAACGATTTACTAGCAAATAGGATAAACATAGAAAATGTTGGGCTTGTAATATTTGACGAAGCACATAAGGGTGTTGGTAATTATGACTATGTATACATAGGCCAGCTTTGCAGGGAACACAACATAAGAACGATGGGATTGACAGCGTCTCCTGGGTCCAAAAAGGAGAAGGTTCTGGAGGTCTGTAGAAACCTCAATATTAACTGGGCGGAAATCCGGTTCCCTACGGACCCTGATGTGGCACCTTATGTGCATGGGTTTGTAAACCAGTGGGCATATGTTACGCTTCCACCAGAAATTGAGAGAATTAGTAGATTGATTAAAGAGGCAATGTTGGAATATATAGAGGCATTGAAAAAATTCGGAATTATCCTCTCTTTAAAAGGTCTCACATTTTCCAAATTTGAAGATGTCACTAGAAAAATTACGGCAATGCTTGCTCAGAAAAAAGAAAGCTCACTTTTTACTGCGCGTTCTTACATTGCAGTATTACAGAAGTTACACCATGCCCTTCAACTTGTGGAAACCCAGGGAGTAAAGCAGTTTCTTGCCTATTACCAGAATAAGTTACTGAGTGATGCACAGGAATCAGATGCATCAAAGGCAGCCATAAAAGTAGCAAAACATCCAAAAATGCTTGAAGCAGTGCTTAGGGCTAAGGAGTGCAAGGTCGAGCATCCAAAAATTCTCAAGATCATGGAAATAATTGAAAAACAATTTGCTGAAAATCCAGATTCAAGGATTCTGATTTTTGCAGAGGTGCGAGAGAGCGTGGCATACATCTATGAGAAAATCAAGGATTTACCTGGGGTAAGGCCATCTCTATTCTATGGTCAGGCCTCTAAAAAGAACTTAAAGGGGATGCGGCAAAAGGAGCAGATAGAGATTATAAATAAATTCAGGAATGGAGAGTTTAATGTGCTTTGTGCTACATCGGTTGCTGAGGAAGGGCTGGACATTCCATCAATGGATATGGTTATCTTTTATGAGCCAGTTGGTTCAGAAAAACGATTGATACAGCGTAGAGGAAGAACTGGAAGAAGATATACTGGCAAAGTTTACTTTTTAATCACAGTGGATTCTTTTGACATGGGAAGATTTTTTGCCTCTACAAAAAAGGAAAGGAAGATGCAGAAAATTGTGCAGGAAGTCCAGAGGGAATTTTTGAAGGAAGCGGATAAAAAAAGGAGTGAACATGAAAAGAATGTGACTGAAGAAGAGCAAGTGGTAAAAGAGGTTTCGAAGGTTGAGGAGAAAAAGGAGAGAAAATCATCAAAGACACAGCTCACGCTTGACGATTTCTTTTCCGCTTGTTCTGATAAAACGCTAGAAATTGTTGTGGATAGGAGAGAATTTAGGTCTGAGATTCCCAGAGCGCTTTCAAAGATGGGTGTGCATGTAATCTTTCGTACGCTAGATGTTGGGGATTACCTGATCTCAGATGAAGTGGTTGTAGAAAGGAAAACTGTGGAGGATTTTGTCAATTCCATATTAGATGGCAGGATTTTTGAACAGGCAAAGGCACTCAGCGATTCAAATGCACATCCGCTGATAGTGGTTGAGGGGAAATGGAATGGCTACACCAGAAATGTATCTGTGTCTGCAGTGTATGGAGCAATCTGTGCCCTGGGAATTGATTTCCGAATTCCAGTGGTCAACTTTGAGACCTCAGAAGAAACTGCGAGTTTTCTCCACCAGCTGATAAAGAGGGTCAACAACGGCTCTCGCCTTCCCAAAATCCGATTTGAGAAAAAGCCAAGAAGTATGGCTGAACTCCAAGAGTATTTGGTGGCAGGATTACCAGATGTTTCTACAGTGATTTCAAGGAGATTACTAGAGCATTTCAGAACTCCGAAAAAAGTGTTCAATGCCACAGTGGACGAGTTGATGGAAGTAAAGGGTTTGGGAGATGGAAAGGCAAGGGAAATCTACGAAGTGCTGAATCAGGAATGGAGAGGTAGAGATGAGTTTTGAAATCAAACACAAAGATGCTTCAGCTGCCTTTGGATACTTCCATTTCCAGGAAAAAGCAATCAGAATACCAACACTGGTAGAGGTACGCGGAGATACACTGATTGCTACCACTGAAGGGGGAGAAAAAACAGAGATAAGAATGCCTGATGTGATATTTACAAACCCAGAAGGTTATTTTCCCGCCCCTCTTTCTATGACTAATTTAGAGGATGATTGGAAAATTGTGGGTGAGTGGATTGTTGTAGTTGACTGGCGACATCTTCCAGACTTTCGAAATTTTAGCCAAGCGTTGTGTTTTTTTCCAAGGGGCACAGAACTTTTTCATCGTCCGAAGGAGTTTTCAGATGCAATTTTAGCAATAAGAAAGGCAATCGGGTTTGGGAAATTACTTTATGTGCCTGGAATTGCCCTGCCCTCTAGAATTGCAGTGCTTTCATGCCTGAGGATAGACCTGTTTGATGATGCACTAGCTAGGTTTTTAGGAGAAAAGGGAGTGCGAACATTAAGTGCTGGCTTGCTCCCAGAGAAGGAAAGGTGCGTTGCCGAAAATTTGGCAGAGCTGAAGAGCGAGCTAAATGTAGTTGAAAGATTTGGGAAGGGAGGAAAGTTAAGGGAGCTTGTTGAGATGCGAATTCGGGCCGAGCCAGAACTTGTGGCTTTACTTAGGTACATGGACCTGTTGCATTATGAGTTTTTTGAAAACTTGTGGACTGTATGTGGGAAAAAATTTTATGCAAATTCAAAGGAATCGCTCAGTAGAGTTGATGTTGTGAGATACAGAAAAAAGATATTGAACTACAGGGGAATAAATGCAGATTTGCTACTCCTCCTACCATGTTCCGCAAAAAAACCTTATCATCAATCCCGTTCCCACATGCTGGTTGAGGAGGTCTTAAGAAGTACTGGTGTGAGAGCAAACATTCATGTGGTTTCGCTTACATCACCTCTTGGAGTAGTGCCAGAGGAACTGGAAAATTTTTATCCTGCTAATGCCTACGATATTCCGGTAACTGGACACTGGGATTGGGAGGAAAAGCAGGTGGTGATTGAGGGTCTCGAGCCCCTAATAAAAAAATACAGATTTGTGCTTGCCCATCTACCAGATGATTACAAATTTGTGGTGGAACATTTTGGGCTGGAGAACACCTGCAAAGATGATGATGTGACCTCAGAGGCAAGCTTGAAGGCACTGGTAGAAAAAGTTGGCGAATTTCAGCTGGAAAAGGGACAGCATTGGAAGCGGCTGGCTGAAGAAGTGAAAAATGCTTTAAAGTTCCAGTTTTCTGGGATCGATACTGCATTTTTGACAGAGGCAAAGATAAAGGGAAACAGATGGAACTGGCTCTTGGTCTGTGGGAGTAATGCATTCAGAATGGATGAAGAGACAGGAAAAATACTGGTGCTTGAGGAAGGCGGAAAAATTCTTGCATCGCAAAGGGTTAAGTGTGTTGAAATTGGCGAGTTTAAATTGAAAGGCGATGTATTTGTTCCAGGCATAGTTTCTGCAACCTCTGATATTCGAGAGGGCGACGAGGTCGTGGTGGTGCAAAATGGAGTAGCTGTGGGTACGGGAAGAGCGATGCTCTCTGGAATTGAAATGAGAGATTTAAAGAAGGGGTTGGCAGTTAAGATGCGGGAAAGATGGAAATTTATACCAGGCATTACGGAAATAAATATTGGCTGAGGTAGTTTCTGCCGAAAATTTATATATATCAGAAAAATATTACTAAAAGAATGGCCCTTGATGCGCTTGAGCTTGCTCAACTTCTGACTGATGGTTATGTTGCGAAGATATTGATTGCTACTTCTAGAAGACCAAAATCCGCTATTGAATTATCTGATAGATTTGGAATCCCAATTGCACAATGCTACAGACGAATTCATGCACTCGAAAATGCAGGGCTGTTAAAAGCGGTTGATCGTGTGCTCACACGGGAAGGGAAAAGAATTTATTTGTATAAGTCATTGGTGAAAAATGTTCAGATTTACTATGAGGGCACAAAGGTGAAGGTGAAACTTGCTCTCATGGATTCGCCAGAGCCTGAAATTGAGAGAACCGCGGAGTTGATTGCTGAGGAAGTAAGAACACAACCTCACCAAGAAACTGAAAAAAGGTTTAGCATGTTCATGATGAAAGCTGGAGAAAATACAGAAGGTGAAGAAAATGATGAAAGGAAAAATTCCTGAAGAAATATTTGACTTTCTGAACAGGGATGCTGGGAGATCGTTGTTGATAAGAGGACCTGCGGGCACAGGTAAAACAACGCTGGCACTTGAGACAATGGACAAAATGCGGAGAATGATGAACACCTACTACCTTACCTCAAGGGTAGCGGATAGTGCTCTCTACGACCACTTCCCCTGGCTGAAGCAGATGATTGAGGAAGGAGAGATGATGAAGGTTGTGAAGGAGATGGAGAAGCTGGCGTTGAAAAGGGAGGCGGCAGAAAAGAAAGGGCCGAAGGTGGAGAGAACTGAATTGAGAAAGCTTGAGGGTTTTATTGAGGAAGGGGGCGAGCCCCTTTTTGAGCAGGGTGAGATAACGCTCGCCGTTGGTTCTCCAGTTGAGGAACTCGACCTTGTTTATGATGTGGTGGAGAAGGCATTGCCCAAATCCACACTCGTTGTTATTGATTCAATAGAAGGGATATGTGAGAAATATGGAATTTCTCCAGCGAAACTCATGTATACGCTTGAAAAGGACCTTGTCGAAAGCGCACATGCAAAGGTGCTGTTTATTGTAGAGACCCCTGAGCCACTGCTGGACTACCTGGCCGATGGTGTCGTCCATCTCGAAATGAAGATTGTGAACAATCGCACCTTGAGAACAATGGAAATCAGGAAATTGAGAGGGATGAGAATAAAAAGGAGCCACTATGTGTACACGCTGGAAAACGGGAGATTCACTGCACTGGCAACACCAGAGCCGGAAGATGTGATTTCCTTCAACAGCTTTGAGGAGGCATCTGCAAAGCCATTCTCTACAGAAATTGATACCGCTGATAAGATAATTGTGAGATTAGGTGAAAAAGGTGTGATTCTGAACATGCTTGCAGATGAAGGCACGACTGTAGCAGACCAGTACCTCTTCTTGAAGAAAATTATCGCCGGACATTTGCTTGCTGGTAAAGGTGTGTTTTACATGCCCTCAAAAGTCCAGGATTTAAGGGAGACCGCAAAATATTTCAGTTGCAATAAGCCCTGTGCAGAAAGGTTTAAAACCAATTTACGAATGCTTGTGCTCCACACCTTCCTCCCGAGTGTGAGTGAACGCCAGGAGAATTTGATGCTGTTAGAGGGCTCGGATGTGAGCAGAGAGATAACACTGGATATATTGAAATCCAACATTGGAATTGAACCCCCGTATTTGTTTGTTATTGATGCTGATGCTCTCTATTCTACCTATCGAAACATGGGGGCAGTGGATATTATGAACCTCATCAGATTGATAAGACAGACAGGTTCCAATTGTATATTCATCACCTACAGAGGAATCACCTATGATACGATAAGCCAGTTATGTGATGTCAACCTTTCCTTGAAAAAGATTGAGTCCGTCCCTGCGATTGCAGGAGAGTTTCCGCACACACCTTACCATGGGTTCAGTGTGGAAAAATATGTGAGTTCTCCAAAGAGTGGTTCAAAACCAGCACCGAAGGAGATCAAAATAAAATTAATACCGATTGTTTGAGCTAGATTTTTATTGTGGTTTTGAACCTTCGTATCTGGGCAAGTTCCTTCTCATCGTAGGTGGCAGGGTCGATTATTATAAATCCAAGCCCCTTTGTTGCGGTAACTATATCTCTCAATTCTTCCAGCATTGCCTCTACTTTACCCTTATCTGTGTACATGGCCAGAACATCAATGCAGTCAATCACAAAAAGGGGCTTTTTCTCTGTGAAAGCAGTGGAAGAAATTGTGTGCTTGATGTATCCAAGCGAGGCTGGTGAAATCCTGTTCTTTCCGCTAACTGTAGAGATTTCAAAAACATTACCACAAACTCCCTTTGCTTCCTTGTAAAGCCCATTAACAACAGGCATGTGCCTTGTAAATATATTCACAAGATACTTTGAATTGTTCTTATCGTTTTCAGCAATGTAGTTCATTATAAAATCATGTGCCTTGTCAATATTTTTTGTTTCTAGTATGTAAATCTCACCATCACGAATTTCCACACGGCTGGTATTCCTTTCATCAGCCACGGTCATCCTGCCCCGACCTCCCATCTCTGAGATTATAGCCCCATCTCCTAATTTAGCTTTTATATTTAATCCTTTCTCAGCACCACCTGTGCTAGTGAACTTAGGGATTTTTTGCATATCTAATGGAAACAATAACAAAACAATATATAAGCATTTTTCAATCTGCAGGTTTATGTCATATTTTGAAAAATACCCAAATATCATGCGAAAGCGAAAATAATATAAATGAGAACATCTATCAGGGTAGCGGTGATAAATATTCCAGAGGAAGAGAGATGCCCAACATGCGGTGCAGAACTTCCTGCAGGTGCAACTGAATGCCCAGAATGCGGTGAAAAAATCCAGACAGCGACAGAAGAAGCGGCATCGAGTGAAGAACAGCCAAAGGAAGAGACAGTGACAGAGACAGAGGCCGAAGCACCCGCTGCGGAAGAGCCAGCAGGAGAACGCAGTCCGATGATGTTCTGGCTGGGTGTAATCCTGGCAATCGTCGGATTCCTCGGTGGACCAATAATTTCCTGGGCGCACGATGCCTTCAAGTGGGAAATTATCGGTAAAAACTTTGACTCATTTGGCTGGCTTAACATGACTGTTGCAGTGATAGGTGTGGTGATTGGTATTGTTGGCGTCGTAATGATGCTAATGGGCATGAAGAAGAGTGCACCGTCTGGTGAGGCAACGGAAGAGAAATCTGAGTAAAAATTTTTAAACTTTTTTAATAATTTTTATTATGTTTTTTGATTTTTTGTTTTAATTTACTCTGTTTTAATCATCCTATAGATTTTTAGAAGTTCAGCATGTTCACGAACATCATGAACTCTGAGAATCCTGGCTCCGTTTATTAGAGCCAGCATGTTAATTGCTACTGTAGCGCAAATTCTTTTCTCAGGAGGTGCTTCGATGACCTTGCCTATGAACGATTTTCTTGAGGTTCCAATAAGCAATGGACGCCCTAGAGAGAGAAATTCGTCTAATCTTGCAACAATTTCGTAATTCTGAGAAATGGTCTTACCAAAACCGATTCCAGGATCTATCACAATCTTTTCCAGGTCTATGCCTACATTCAGCCCAAATTCAATTCTCTCCTTGAGAAACTCATAGATGTCTGTAATCAGGTTTTTGTAAACAGGATTATCTTGCATTGTTTTCGGCTCACCCAACATGTGCATTATACACACACCAGCTCCAAATTCAGAAACCACTTCTGCCATACCATTTTTCCGTAATCCATATACATCATTTATTATCTCCGCACCTTTCTCGAGGGCGAATGCAGCAACTTCTGGTTTGTATGTATCTATTGAGACCGGTTTTCCAAGAGAAACAATAGCGTCTAACACAGAGGAAAGGCGTTTTGTTTCCTCCTCGACCGAGACAGGTTCGGAGCCGGGCCTTGTAGATTCTGCGCCTATATCTATTATGTCAACTCCCTCCAGAACCATCCGCTTTGCATGTTCCAAAGCTGCCTCTGGCTGCATGAAATAGCCCCCGTCTGAGAATGAATCCGGAGTAATATTCAGGATTCCCATTATCAATGGTCTTTCGATCTTTATTGTCCTTTTTGCTGTCTTCCAGACACCTTTCAATGCATTTGCACGAGAAATAATAATTCTCTCAATCTGCTCACCTAGTTCTCCGAGATTAAACGGTTGCTTTCTAAGTTTTCCTAAAAAAATCTTAAGGGTTTTTTCTGTCCCAAGTAAAACCACATCACAATTTTCTCCTTTGCCAGTTATTGCATCCATTGGAATTGCAGCATCACCACCTGCGGCTAGCATCTCTTGCTTTATGATGTTTGCACAGATAGGTTTGATACCTGAGATATAAATTCTGTATATCTCTCCTTTCCTCTTCAAAATTTCAATTCCCTCTGGGTGCACTCCAATTCTTGCAAATAAACTCTCAAGTTCTAAATCTTTAGAGAGAACCCGCACATGCATTTTTTCCTACCTCCCCTCAAGTAATCTACTGGCAAGAAAGTCGGGTAGACCAGTTTTCCTGATTTTTTCCACTACTTCTTCAACAGGATACTCAAATCTCTTAAGTGCTACACGCCAGGAATGCTCATCTATCTCAAGAATGGCATAGCCTGACTGCCAATTTCCATCTCTTGGCTGTCCAATACTTCCCGGGTTAAGAATTGCTGACTCTCCATAAGAAATTTGAAACTGGATATGAGAATGTCCTAGAATTAATATGTCAGCTTCTGCATCTCTGAGCATCTTTCCACTTGCATTCTCTGGATAAACATATTCGTTTCTGTCATACGGACTTCCATGGCATATACAGATTTGCCTTCCAGCACACACAAATCTGAGTATTTCAGGAAGTGACGCGAGATATTCCAGATGTCGTTGTTTCAACTGTTCTCTTGTCCATCTCCCAGCTTCTGCAGCCATCCAGTTAAGATTACTAAAGTCATTGTTAGCCACACCAAAATCATGATTACCAGCAACTGTAATGATGTTTTCAGTCATGAAAATCTCAACTACTTCCGCAGGATATGGGTTGTATCCTACAATATCCCCAGCACAACATATTTTTTCAACATTTTCCTCTCTAGCTTTTTTGAGAAATGTCACAAGTGCTGGTAGATTAGCATGCACATCTGAAATCACCGCAATTCTCAATTTCACCACCCACATGTGCTCCTTATTTTTTCAAGAATCTGATCGGCACTTATTTCTCCTCTCACACTCGCTCCACTTGCGCGCTTGTGGCCTCCTCCCCCAAACGCTCTAGCTATTTTGAGAACATCATATTCCGTCTGAGTTCTGAATTCAAGCTTTGTGATTACTCCACCCTCCTCATTATCTTTCTTGGTGACAAAAACAAGCACATCTATGCCAGAATTTTCGATTCTGTTAAACAATGGTGCAATAGGAATGGAATCAGGCATCGTGATTATAGAAACTGTCACGGTTCCAAGTTTGTAGTCCTTTTTTGTCATTATTGCTTTATTAATTGCGGCTTCAATCACTACATTGTACCTTGCAATCAGTTCGTCAAAAATAGGCCTGTAAATCGCACCTAGACCTTTTTCTGCAATTGTTGCAGTGAGGTCATAAAGGGCACGGTAAACCTCATGTCTCGGATAAATCATCTTTATCGCAAAAGTGACTGTTCTGAACCGTTCCGCAGTGTCTGTCACAACATTATTGGTGTCAATTTCATCTGCGACCTCTACGAAGTCAAAGATACCTGTGTAGTTGCCAACGACTCTAGTGGCAGATTTACTTTCTACATCCAACACTAAGGTTATATTATTTGGGGTCTTGCAATCCTCCCAAACATGATGGTCAAGCCAAAAAACCTTATCATACACGGCTGCAACCCCTATGCTTTTCTGGCTGCCGCTGATGTCGCAGATGTAGAGTGTGTCCCTTCCCTCTGTATTGAGGAGTGTGGTGCAGATCGTACTGAATAGACGATTAGGTGATGAAAAGTAAATCCAGAATTTCTGAGGGATTGCCCTCATTAAGGTTGCAGCGCTAAGGATTCCATCTGCGTCGTGATGGGTTATTATGTACATTCATAGCCTCCTTTTCATCAATATTCTCCCCGAAATGTTAAGCACGAGTCCAATTACCAGTGCAGTAATTCCAACAGGAGGTAGATAACCAATGACTGGGTTCACTACAACAGGGGGGTCTTCCACCACAATCACTCGCTCAACATCCTGGCTCCAGGTATCGTTGTTGTCTTTAACTCTAAATTTTATTATGTGCTCACCTTTGCTCAGTTTCTTTGTGAAGTTTGGTTCTGCAGAAAGCACACCATCAATGCTTGAGATCCAAAGGTAAGCGGTTATGTTACCATCTACATCGATGCCACTGCCCGCAAATTCAATCTCGGTGTTAGTGTAGGCTCTATAAGGTGAGATTTTTTCAATCTTTGCTACGGGCTTCTGGTTCACTGGCAAAACTGTAATGGTGAGATTCTGCGAATAAACTGTGTATTTTCCATCGCTTGCACTGAAATTGACCTCAAAACTGACTGGTTGCTCAGATACGAATTCTGCGGTGGAATTTTTTATTTTTATCAGGGGATCACTAACTGCAAAACTTAATGGTCCTTCCTCATCCCAGAAGTATTTATCTAGTTCTATTGTTATGCTCTGGTTCACATAGAGCGTGATGTTGTTCAAACCCCCTAGATATACTGGAGGATCGTTGACTTCCACATAGGTGAGATTTATCATAGGCGAGAATGCATTCTGGCCAGCAGAGTCCAGTGCAAAAAACTGAACTGTGATGTTAGTGCTTCCATGCCGCGGCATGTAAATTGCAATAGAACCGTTTATTAAAACTGTGGAATTTGTGCATCCATAGGTAAGAGCTGTTCCATCTTCCACGTCAAAAAAATGCTTAGAAAGGTCAAGGATAAACTGGGTATCCTCATAAACTGTGTAGATTGGTTCCAATCCTCCTAGATAAACGGGAGGATAATTGGTTTCATTTACGATAACTGTGAGATTTGCATAGTTTTCAAAAGTACCGTCATTTACTGCAAGTGTGACATTACTCCTGCCAACATAGTTGTATGTAATATTCACCTGGATCTTTGTTCCTATGATACTCACATTTATGTCCTTGTTTGTCTGGCTCGCCACCTTGAATTTAAGGTTCTGGGAAGGTGTGTCTACATCCGTTACATACGCTAACAAATCGAGGCCATTACTTGAAGAAATGTTTTTGTTTTTCTGGGTGTAAATTACTGGTAGAGGTTTCCATAGTGGAAAACCATATGGATACACTCTCACTATGAAGGAAGTATTTGTAGCATCAATACCATCTGAAACTGTAAGATTTACTGAGAAATTTCCTAACTCTGGGAAATTGAGGCGAAGCGAGAGGTTCTGGTTCAATGCCTCCACATACTCCGAATCTGAAGAGAGAGTAAATTCTGTGCTATCCACATCATGGATTTTGTCAGTTAAATTCAGGTAGAAGTCCACATTCTGGTTGACCTCAACATCTGGAATTGGAGAGATGAATGGGGGATCATTTACCTCTCTCACAGTCACATTGAAGTAGTTACTCCTTGTTTCCTGGTTTTCACTATCCATGGCTGCCACGCAAAACATTGCTCTCCCATACCAGTTCTCCGTAGGATAAAAGCTCATAAAGTTTCCTGAAATCTCCGCTCTCAGCACCTCTGGCTTCTCCATGTATACAATTCTGTAGTTAAGTACCTTGTCCTTTTCATCGTCGAAAATTTCTGAAAGGTCAAGAAGGTTAATTCCACTAACTGGAAAAGAATCTTCGTCAAATACAAGTTCTGGAATCAATTTTTTCAGAAATGGGGGGCATTTTATATAATTAAGCTGGAACAACGGTTGTATTATAAACTCCTGCGTGCTAGAAAAACAAACGGGCACATTCACGAAGCCTGTCTCGTTTGCAGTTGTCAGGCCCACATACTCAATCACTTTTTCAGTGATAAAAAGTGTAGTTGTATAATTGTAATCTATGGAAAGGGAGGCAACCGTAAGCTTTGTTGGAGATATGCCATAAAATGTAAGATTCACCCTTGCAAAACGGTTGCCCCAGGCATCTAGTATGGATGCGGATGAATTCAGGCATTCATTCAGCACAGCAGTCAGATTTACATTTTCTATGAACACATTTCTGTTGTTTCTATATAAATACACGTTTTTGTAAGAAGCAGTTACCACATCTATCCCATTTCCATCCACATCTGCAAAGGTACACCAATAGCCAGAACCTGAAAATACCTCCTCATAAGAATTGCCTTTTCCTAACAGGACATAAAATCCACCTGGTGAAGTAGAGAAGCCAAGGTCCTCCTTACCATCTTCGTTTATGTCAGCACTTACAATTCTGTTGACTTTTTTCCAGGGTTTCTGGATAAGCTGGCTCACTTCAAGAAGAGGAGAAACAATGTAGAGTGTCCCGTTTGTGTCTCCTACAACAATCCTCTTATCCTGGAGTACTGCAAGGGCGCTCAGTGGAAAACTAGATACGGAAATTGAGGTTCCGTTCTGGAAATACAAAAAGCCATCTGCAGCACCCCAGACCAACTCATTATTGTAAATACCGAGAGATTCTACGCTACAACTAGCTCCCTGAAAATTGTAGAAGAATGAGACGGTATCGCCTGTGAAATTGTACACATACACCATTCCACTATTCTTGCATAGGAATAGGTTTGTATCGTTTACAATAAAGTCCTTTATCCCATCTCCAGGCGATGCCACGGAGATTGCCCTGCTGAAGGTGAAATTGCCATAGTTTTTCACTACAAGAATACAATCAGAAAACTGGAAGTAGATGTCATCAAAGCCGGTGCTTCCTCTTCTAATCATGGCTTTTTTTGCAGGGTGGTCCTGATAATCCAACACGGGTACATAATGGGTGCTGAAAGTCCCGTTCCCTATATTTTCAAGCACTAGCATGTTCCCTGAGCGGTCAAGCACAATTATATCGATTTTACCATCATTGTTCAGGTCGCAAGTTTCAGTTCCATATAGGTCCAAACTGCTTGTTGCAATGGTTCTCGCATCTACAAACACCTGGGAACTTGTGTTTCGCTCCCAGATCTTTTTCCCGCAAGCATAAAACTTGAAATCATAGTTGTTGACCTGTGTCACATTGCTAGAAAGTGAAATGGATGCGGTATTTACCATGCTCAGTGGGACTTCAATTTCAATTTGATAGGTAGAATTCACGGCAAAATCAAGAACAACAGGGGTTGTGAAGTTCTGGTATTTCCCAAACATTCCTGTAAATTCCCAGACCTTTTTTCCACCAATGTACAGAACAGGGTTATCTGGAATTGGTGTCATATTTGATGAGAGAGTAATCGAGGCATTGCCCACAGTACCTCTTTTCACAACAGGCATAGAAAAATTCTGCCAGAAAATTCCTTTATCTTCCAAAATTTCAGTAGGTTCTGTCAGTTTTTTCGTCGTTTCCTTCAATTCAAACATCAGAGATGGCGCACTAACTATTGGGTTTACAAGCACAACCAATGCCACGACTAACACACACCAGTGAGGAAACATCATGATAATAATGGAAACGATATATTTAAGGTTGCCTGAGAAAAAACCAGAAATAAAAACAAAAAAAAGAAAAATTGTTCTTAGGTTATAGTTTTGGTTCCTCTGGCGTTTCTTGAGTTTTAGATGCGATTTCTGTAGGTGCACCTTCGTTTGTTTCCTCAGGTGTTTCTTGCATAGGGAGTTCTCCGGAGGGACCTCTCCTCCGCATCAACAGGAGGAGTACAATCGCTGCCACTATTAGTGCTACTATTAGACCAATCACTGCGAGCAACAGCTGCATGCCCAGATTGTTCAGGTCCTCTTTTAATTTGTCAATTATGTTTTTCTGGTCGTCAATCGTCTTGTTGAGGTTATCGAATTGCTCTGAAGTTGTCTTTGTGCAAAGGACTGTATATGTTTGGGTGTTCACATTGCCTGCAGCGTCTACTGCTCTTATTACAACAAGATTTGAACCATCTTTGAGGTTTATTGTTTTGGAGAAGCTCCCATCCACTCCCACTGTGACCTTCTCTCCGTTGATATATAGTTCTGCACCAGATTCTGTAGTGCCATTTACACTGCATTGAGTTTCTGAAGTCGTTGTGGGCACATTAGCTCTTAACATGGGTGGAGTTGTATCTACATTAACTGTGATATCAAGGGCGGTGATATGTCCTGCCCAATCCTCTGCTACTACATTGATTGTGTTATCTCCTTCGCTCAAACCTATAAGAGTAGTTAGGAAGTAACCATGGGCCGTGTAAAGACACTGTTCTCCGTTCACCCTGATGCTCTTCAGATTTGCATCGTTGACTTTGCCATATACACTAACAGTGGTTGTGTTAATCAATACTCCATCAACGGGTTGTGCAATTGTTATAACTGGGGAGATAGTGTCCACAATTACCTTTATCTTTGTGGTGTAGGTGTTGTGGGCAACATCTTCAGCAAAGAATAGGATTTCGTTCGTTCCCTCTGCAAGTGTGATTTCTGCACTGAAACTCCCGCTAGAAGATACCTGAACTAGATTGCCATTCACCTTCAGGGTCGCACTTGGTTCTGTTGTTCCTGAGACAACCACTGATTTGTCGCCAAGATAACTGGCATCTGCAGGGGATGCCACCGTTATCGTTGGTACTGTTGTATCCACAGTTACAGTGCGTTTCACCGTGACCTTGTTACCTGCCATGTCCTCTGCAACCACTGTGATTTCCTGCGTGCCATCTGCAAGGGTGAGATAATATCCGAAGGTTCCACCAGTTCCAACACTTACACCAATGCCATTTATACTGAGCGCTTTAAGATTTGCTTCCACAATCGTGCCGTTCACAAGCACGGTGGATTTGTTGAACACGCTGTTATTTGGTGGATTTGTTATGGCTATTACTGGTGCTGTGGCATCTACAATAACACTTATTTGCTTTGTGTTTGTATTACCAGCTGCATCCGTGCTCACAATCGTGATGGTTAGTGGTCCATCAGAAACACTGAGCACATAGTAGAATGTGCCGTCAGAGAACACAGTTGCATTGTAACCATTTACCTTCACAACGGATCCCGGTTCGGTTGTTCCTGTGACATTAATGCTCGTTGCTGGAATGTATTCTCCAGCTTGTGGATTTGTGACTGTTATTCCTGGCGCTACAGAATCTATGATTATAGATACACTTTCTGTAACAACATGGCCCGCCTTATCAAATGCTTTTACAGTGATTGTGTGGCTCCCTTCTGAAAGGTAAAGCACCTTGGCAAAGCTTCCGTCAGTCGCCACATCCACCATTATTCCATTTACTTCCACCTTATCAAGGTTCGTCTCTGTAACCTTACCTGTGACCAGCACCTCCCCGTTGTTCAGCACTGCGTTGTTTGAGGGCGTGTAAATTGTTACCACAGGTTCTATGGTATCCACAATAACATCCAGTTTCTGTGTGTTTGTATTGCCTGCGCTGTCAGTTGAAACTACGGTGATTGTATTCGCTCCTTCATTCAGCGTGATTTCACAGTAGAAGTCACCTGATGGTAACATTGTGGCAATGTTTCCATTCACCGTCACTACTGCACCTGGTTCGGAGTGACCTGTTACATTCACATCACTGGTTGGCAGCACCGCACTATTCAAAGGATTCGTGACGGTAAGTGCAGGTGCAGCGGTATCAACTTCGAAAATCGTGGTGAGTGTGGCGTAGTTAGATGCTTTATCATACATATCTATCTGGAGAATGTGTGTTCCGTCTGTGAGGTCAAATGGAATTGTACAATTTATATAATCACCGTCATAAACCACAAGGGATGTGAAATCAATATAGTCCAGATAGACATACGCCATAAGAAGGCCAGTGTAACCTAAGGTGTCGTCACAATATGCGAATACTGTGAGTTGTGAGGTATTGACCACAGGGGTTGGATAGAACAGACGAATGACTGGTGGCACTATATCCACAACTGGGACTGTGTATTCTGGTGTAAGAGCATCGTTGCCGGCCTTATCTATCGCAAAGATACTGTATTTGAATGTACCAATCGGTTGCCCTGGCACCGTGTACTTGTAGTAGTCGGGAGAGAACATAGTCATCGTGACATTTCCTGTTTGTCCGTCTGGTGTAGTATATCTTAATTTCACACTTTGAATGCCATAGTTATCTGTCACTTTGCACACAATGTCAAACGATACCATTGCATCAGCTCTCTGCACTGGCATATGCTGAATAACTGGATCCTGTGTATCCACAACAGGCACTGAGGACATCGGCGTGAAGTTCCAGTTACCGACCTTGTCAACAGCAGAAATCACATAGTATACAGTACCTGTTTTGTTCTGGGGTGGTAAGAAGTATGTGTAGGTGCTTCCACCCATCCAGTTCATGGTTACATTATAGTTGTTTCCGTTCACATCCGTGTAGTTCAGATAAACTGCTTTCAGTTCCCCATTGTCTGTGACTGTGGCAGTTATTCCACATCCTGACCCTACTTCTACAGAAGCAGGAGGTGTGTGAGTAATCACAGGTGGTGTAGCATCAATCACTATGGTGTAATAGGTTGCTGGAGCACCCAATGGCAGTGAGATAGAATGTCCACCATTGTCATATGCCACAAAGTAGTAATTAACATTGCCTGAAACTGTCTGACTTGGAATTGTAGCATTCCATACGCCATTGAAACTGTCCCCACTTGTACGCACCATTGGCACAGCATTGTAAGTGGATGAACCCACATTGGTGTAATAAAGTGTGACATTTTTTACCCCATCATCAATTTCTTTAGCCACAACACTTATCGGGATAGGAACATTCGGGGCTGCAGAGATTACTGGGGTGTGGAGCAGCAAAGGCAGGTATGTGGTGTTTCTGAAGGCATAGACAATTGCATTGTAAATAAGCTGTTTGTCTGCCTTGCACGCAAATCCAGAATACTCTGGGATATTGGAGGCATAGACGGTTGCACCATACCCATAGGTGTAGTTCACAATCACTGCTTCGTCTGAATAATATGTGGTTGCATTTGCAAGTTTTGTAGCACCAGCTAATGTTAGACCACTGTTCACAAGTGTATAGCCACTGCTTTCGCCTGTGAGATAGGGATTAGGAATATTATCGAACACTGGATGCGTAGGCATGAGAAGCGTGTAGCCAGGTGGTGAAAACAGATAATCGCCCCAGTAACCATATGGAGATTGGGCAATTCCGAATGCAGGAGCAAGCTTCATGTTGTTTATGGCTCCATCCCCAAATGTGCCCGCAGTCGCTACTGCACCGTGTCCATAGTAAATGTAGTCCTTGAGTGCCTGAATCTCTGCATCTGTGAATTCCCAGTTATACCCGGTATAGGTACCATTGTCCCATGCGTTGGAAATAAACACAACATGGGCTTCAGTACCAATCAGGTCCTCTGCTGTGATGCCTTCTTTGTCCAACGATGTTAAATCAAATTCAATCATGTAACTTCCAAATTTATACCATTTGCTCTCAATCTCTGAAAATACCGTATAATCCTTGATGTCCAGACCCCAACTATCTACCATTGCCACCTTAATTGGACCTTTTGGCAACACAGCATACAAATCTCCATAAATCCTGTTATTCCAGTCAACCGTTTCACCTGCTACTTCGTGCACATAAATCTGGACCTGATAACTGCCTTCAGATGTGGGCGTCCATTGGAAGGAAACACCTGCCTGTGACCCAGGAGAGATTGCGGCTATCACTTTAGTATCTACCAGTGCCGAGTTTACAATTAAGTCAACAATCACATTTGTTTCGGTATTGGTGCCTGCATTCAGAACAGTGGTGTTGATATATAGCTGCTGATTTGGAATCGTGTAATCAGGGAGTGCAAGAGAAGTCGGGAAGAGGTCATGGGCTAAGGGTGTAGAATTCTCGTATGCCCAAATTATTGCGTTGGCGACGAGTTGCATGTCCTGGGCGTTGGCACCGCCAGCATACTCAGGTATGTGGCCAAAGTAGATTGCCTCTGAAGCAGCATACTTGTACTCTGTGATGTAAGCATAGTCGTAGTATGTATCAGCTGCTGCAAGCACTGTTGCGTTATCTGGAGAGAGAAGAACGCAGGCGTACAGCAGCCCAGGCATGTAAGGCTCAGTCATATCCTTGAACAGTGGATGGGTTGGGTCATTGAATGCAAATGGGCTTACTATGGAATCAGACCAGTATCCCATCACCGCTGGGTCGAATCCAAATGCGTCAGCCAGTTTCATGTTGTTTGGAACACTGTCTCCAAATGTGCCGCTGGTTGCAATCATTCCATGAGCCATCATCGCATAAGTTTTGAGGGCTTGAATTTCTGCATCCGTGAATTCCCAGCCATAGTCTGGATACCAAGCATCAGAAAGGAAGAGCACATCTGCACCGCTTTCCACCAAGTCGTTCAATGTGATGTCTTCCATATTCAAGCTTTCAGTATCAAATTCGAACATGTAGTTGCTGTACTTATACCAGCTATTTTCAAGTTCTGCCCAAACCATGTAGGGCGCATTATCTGCTCCGAATGAATCTACAACCCCAATCTTGATTGGACCGGTGGGGACACGGACATAGGCCTGTCCTTCTTTGATATTGTTTCCAGTCACTGTTTCACCGGTTACTGGTGTTATCTCTACTGCAATTGGTCTGAGGCCCTCAACTGGAAATACAAAGGAAGTGCTAAGCGTGGTGGACTTACCCGCTGCAAGAGTAGGAATGTACTTCACGTCAATCACATTTCCATCTGCATAGAACTTCACTTCGATGTTTGTCTCTGTCTGCAAGCCCTTGTTTTTCACTGTAGCAGTGATCGTCACACTCTCACCTGGCTGCGACCATGTCTTGTTTGTAGAGATAGAGGTGGCTGCTAAATCATGCTGTTGCGGTGGGTTTAGCCACTTTATGATTCTGTCTATAATGAGCGTGCCATTTGTGATGTTTTCGTTTGTAATTGCTTCAAACGGGAAGGCAAAGAACACAGTTCTGAAGCCGGCAGTTGCATCTTCGTACCTTATTGCACATGGATAGCCATAGTTGCTTGTGAATACGGTATATGCACTTGCATCTGGTTCCACATAATCTGACCAGTCGTAGTATGGATATGATAGCTGAACTGTACCAAGTCCGTCACTTATTGGGTCACCAGATACGCCAACTACATAGGTGGCTCCGTAGTCATTATCATAGCTTCCAATGTGGAGATAATCCGTTCCAAATGTGGTAAGTCCTACATCCCAGAGATAGTCCTGGGCAGAAAGGAAGAGCTTACCACCAGCATCTAGATAAGCTGCAAGATTTGCCTCGTCAGAGACTGAAAGTGTGGTTGAGAAGTCATCACCCGTAGTCCATATTACAACATCATATTGATTAAGAGCATCTAAATCAGGACTTCCATCAATGGCAACATCCCAGACATCAAAGTAGTATCCTGCGAGTGTGAGTGGATTTGTAAAGTAGACCTCGTAATTTGCACCGAGGTCATCGTCAACAAGGAGAATGTTGGCTGGGGGTGGCGTAGTGAATGTGTAGTTTTTGGAATTGTTGTTGTTCATTGCACTGTTGCCAGCCGGGTCAACAGACACAACATAGAAGAAGTACTTGGTCTCTGGCTTCAGGTTCTTGATTTCCACGATGTGGTGGGTTACATAACCGGGCATGTTGATAACACTGGTAGCCTGCGGTTCGACTTCAATTCCCATTTCGTTTCTGAGCACTGTTTTATCCTTGTTAGGAATTACCTTGGCTTCAACTAATGAGACAGCATTGCTTCTCATGTCTCTCCTATCCCTGCCAACTGTTTTCATCGGAACAGGGTTTCCCTCTTCCCAGTAGTAGACCACGCTTGTAGCTGGCTCATCAGTCATCCATTCAATTGTGGCTTTCTTTGAAGCAATGGAGGTTACACTCACACCCCAGATTTCTGGTGAAATTCCATCCACAACAGCTGTTGCAGTTCTTTCGCCCAGTGGTGATAAATCTATGTATCTTGCGGTAATGTTGTCCTGTGCCTTTACCTCCAGGTAGCCATCACCTGGAGATGGATTGGCCATTTTAAGATGTATCACTCCTGAAAATTTACCTGTGTTTATGCCCGTTTCAGTTAGCAACACCGTTTCGCCATAGGGTTCAAGTTCACTCTCTATTTTAACACTCACAGTTTCTGCAGAACCAGGATTTGTGTTAAGGTCTGCATCCATCACAGTAATCGTCACGTTCTCGCTAGGCATGTAGTATTCCTTGTGTAACAAAATTGTACCTGGATGCTCTGCCTCAATGTTCCCACTTATCACAAGCGCAAAGTCCTGGTCAACCTCAGGCGTTTCGTTAACTGCATCCTGCGGAACATTCAAAGCAGAAATAATAACCCTATATGTACCAGGCATTGGATGCTCAATAAACACATTTTCAAGGTTGTTTTTGGCATCGGGTATTCCCATCGATGGCATGCTCCAGCCATTTGCAAATACATTGCCATAGTAGATTGTGTTGTCGGGTGCAATTACAATTAGGTTAAGGTCATTTACGAGCGCAGGATTTGCTGAGATGGCCCCAGGTATGTCCAGATAACTCATTGTCACTTTCAGTGGTTTGCTCGCATCAATAACCCTCACATCCTTTTCATATAGCTCACCTGTTTCTAGGTTATAGCCACCATCTACATAGACCACACCCAAGTCCGGCTGAATTACCTTTGTAAGGTTCATTCTGCCCCAGCCCTCATCCTTATTGGGCACAGGTGCACTTCCACCATTTGGCCCACCGAGCATATCATCTGCACCGTTTATCAATGCCGCTTTTACAAGGGCAGGAGAAGGTTCCTTACCATAGGTCTTTGAGTAGTATTCGAAGAAAAGAACCGCGCCACCTGCAACATGTGGAGTAGCCATACTTGTGCCTCCACACCATTCATAGTACTCATTTATGTTTCCCCAGCCCCAGCCGGGTGAGGCAGAAGAGGAGAGGGCAGAGGCAACCCATGTACCAACGCCTGTAATTTCTGGTTTCCATCTTCCATCTGCAGTGGGTCCGCGTGAACTGAAGTCAGCAATTTCTTCAGGATTGTCTGCATAACTGCCGAGGTTAGGTCTATAAATTTCCGAAGCCGCAACTGTCAGAACATTTTTTGCTGTGCCGGGGCTTCCTACAGTTTGGGTGCCTGGACCAGCATTTCCTGCTGCGAACACATAGGTAATTTGTTCCTTCCCGGCGTTGTATGGATTTGCATCTCTCACAGCCCAATCAAAATCCTGAGAATAGTCGTCATAGTCACCAGCAACTGCAGCACCCCAGGAATTGCTATGGATTTTCACGCTGTAGTTCGCTGCAGCACTTGTCATCACAGAAACAGGGTAAGAATAGCCCCAGTATCCATAGTCATCGAACAATCTCTGCATCATCACACTGGCTTTTGGAGCAACGCCATAACCATAGAGATACCCGTTTTCATCTGTCATACCAGTTGCTGCATTGCCTGCAATAATACCCGCACAATGGGTTCCATGGCCATAAGCATCCTCTGCAATTCCATCACCAGTATAAGTTTCAGTATAATCTATCAGTCCAACCACTCTTCCATAGAGGTCTGGATGCATTGTGTCCAAATTTCCATCGTCAAGGCCAGTATCTGCAAGTCCCACTACCACGCCCTCTCCCTGCCAGCCAAGTGATTGAATGTAGCCACCTGCTCCTGAGTAAGCTCCACTGTGGATTTCAACACCTATTTCGTCTGAAAGCTGTGGAATGACAAATGGTTCAACCCAGAGCACATTCTCTATGGATACAATCTTCCTCAACACCATGTGTGAAATTTCTGCCTTCACAACCCAGAAACCTCTCTTTTCATAACTTGCAATCACATTTTCTGCATAGCCCGAGATTTCCTTAAGCGTGTTTTTCAGGTTTTCATCAGGATAAATCTGAATTGTCACAGTGTACTTTCCACTCTTGGAAAGGAGTGATGGATGTACTTTGTATTCGGCTTCATAGTTTCCTACCCATCTCGGCCTAAGGAGTGCTGCTGTATCCTTTAGTGCATTTACATCTCCAAAAACAAGATAGGTATTGTAGGGGAGATACATCACCACTTTGATACCCATAGAAGTCAATCTGGTAACATCATCGGTCTTCGGCATTCTGTCAAACTGCCAGAGAAAATATTTTCCCTTAAGTTCTCCTGATTTACAAGCAAGCACAGGGTCAAATGTGCCAGTATCAAGACCAATGTACTTCATGTATGAAATATCAACAAGCACTGCACCCTCCGCTTCAAGAATTGCTTTCTCTTTCTGGCTTATCTTTACAATTTTCATTTCTCCATAGTCCTCTACAATCTCCAGCCACTGATTAGAATTTGTTCCCTTTACAGGTAACCACACTACGAATGTTTGCTTTTCAGGGATTTCTCCGCTTCCAGGGCTTGCGAGAAGTACAAACCCAGATATCAGAATCACAGCCGCTAATCCGAGCCCAAATATTTTCTGCATTCTTTCTATATTCATTTATATGCCCTCCGCTTATTTTTTCTCTGCCTACATAGGGGCACCAATATAAATACATTGGGGTTTTGCGTTTTTCGCAGGTTTTCCTGGTGTTCTAATCGCTTATTCTGAATGAAAGCTGAATACCACTCTATTTCTCGAAAACAAAAACAATAATAAGCAGAAGACCATCTCCCTCTCATGAAGTGGAGCAATTTGTGGCATCTGGGAATTGTGGCGATGCTGGTCTCCGTAGCTGTTAGTGTCATAGATGCCGATACTCCTAACATTGTAAGAGGTTATGAAGAAAGCCAAGATTTTGTACTCTCCATTGCGGGTGAAATGGATTTCCCATCTCTTTATGGATATGGCAATTGTGTGTGCCATGTCTATACAATAGTAGACACGAATGGCAGTGCCTGCATTAGAGTTACGCAGGTGGATATATCATTGAATGCTATCAAGAATTTTTCTGCGGGTGTTGTGGAACAAGTAAATATAACGGAAGGAACCTTCGCACCGGCTATTTCCTTTCACAACAATTCAATTTATGTATGCTGGGCTGAAAAAGGAGCAATCGTCTTATCCATGTTTGAGGGCGAGAATCTTACAGGCATCTGTAGAATAGAAAATATTGCTGACTACTACAACCCACCCACACTCGCATCATTTGGAAAAAAGTTGATGATAGTTTTTCTATGTGGAAACCAAACTGATAGTGCAAATCTCGTTGTTGCTAATAGAGACGAAAATGGGAGTTTAAATGTTGAGGTGTTAGATACACTTCCTTTAAATGCTCAAAGTTTCAGAAATCCAATTTGTTGGTATGACATTTACGGTAATTCCCATGTGATGCTTGCAAATCTCTCTTCAGTTGAACACTATTATTCGAATGGGACTGTTTGGCATCATGAAAAACTAAGTGTACGCTTTACACTTGCATCTGAGGTAAATGCTAGGTTTGTAAACAACAAGTGCTATATTGGATTTTTTGGCATAATAGGACAGGACATGAATGCAGTGATAGGGACCGGAGAGATTGCATCAAATGGAAGCATCGGAGAAATAGAAACCCTTGTGCTCTCCACATTCAACACGAGTTCCCTGACGGATAGCCCTTCTAATCCGAGAGTATACATTGCCCCCTCAGGCACAAAAACATTCTATATCTCATGGAGTGAAGGCAACTTTTTAGGTAATCTGACTGGAAAAGTAGGAAGGATTGTGGGCGATGAACTTGCCTCTATTGTTTCTGTTTCATCTGGCAAGATATGTGGTGTTTTTGCAGAACTACACACGTTGCACCTACTAGTTATCGAAAATGGCCTTTTACATTATAAAATATATACAATTCACAAGGAACCCATATTTTTGAGTATTATTAATACGACACAAACCTCAATTACACTCTGCTGGTCTCCTTGTTACGATGAAGAGTTTGCATGGTATGAAATTCATTATTATACTGGAAGTAACTTCACACCGTCCCTAGTAACACTGTATGCAACAATTTACGATAACGAGCAAACGATGGAATGCATAGAAAACCTTGAACTTGGGAAAATGTTTTGGTTTCTCATAGTTGTAAGATTCATAACAAACGAGACCATATACTCTAACTTCGCTTCCTGGGAAACACCCGCACCTGTTGAACAAGTGAATGCTACAGTTTCTAATGTGGGATCTGATAGTTTCTCTCTTTCATGGGAGCAAAAACACTGTAAGAACTTCGAAGTGCATTTCTCAACCAATTCAGATTTCAGCGACGAGATAATCCTAGAGTTGGAGAATACTACAACATCCTACACTTTCGATTCTCTTAATGCTAGCACTACGTACTTTGTATTTGTGCGGAGCATCGGTTTCTATGGAGACCAAGCGGATTCCCAGGTCATTACAGTTCTCACCCGTCCTGAGATATTAGATGCCGTGGCGAATGTAGATGAAATTACGATCAGATGGCAAAAACCATCAAATAACTTTTTTGAGAAAATGGAGGTGTATGTTTCTAAAATGGAGAACACCACTTTTGATACGTGCTCACTTGCCACTGTAATTTACGATTCATCTATTTCCAGCTTCACAATGAAATTCGAGGAGATGAATACTTCATTTTACTTTGGAATAGTTGTATACAACACATTCTGGCAGTCTGCACAATCAAACATTGTTTCCAATAGCACATATCTGCCGGTAATTCCCGGAGTTTCAATTACAAAATATGAGATATTGAATGTTACTTCTGTAAAAATTTATTTTCCTGCAACGGATTACAGCTATTTCTCCCGTCTTGAAGTTCATCTCTCGCTCGAAAAGAATTTCACACCTTCTGAAAAGACATTGCTTCACACAATATATACCCAAGGAGAAACTGCCTATGTAATTTATGGTCTAACTCCTGATGTGGACTACTATGTTCGAATAGTGTTAGTAGATAATTTTGGACAGAAGAGTATTTCTGAGCAACTGAAGGTGCGCACCACAACAAGCATTGAATGCGAACATCCAGAGCCAGAAGTTCCGTTTTATCTCTATGGGCTTCTCCTGATTATTTTCTTCCTCTCCTCTACAATTTCTGGGCTGTACATCAACGCAATCCAACGAAGAAAATGAGCAGATTAGCCCAAAGCATAAATACAGGATTGAAGTTATTATCCTGCCCCATCAGGCCATGCTATCCGTTAACGCTGATGCAGTGCTGAGTGATGAGCGGATAACCATAAGATGGGGTATATCTCATCATCTTCGCATAGCATAATATAGAACTGCAAATGCGGATACCACAGCCGTAACTAGAACACTGGCGATCACAAATGGCATATAATCTGATTTTTCGGTCTGTATCCGGTCTAGTTTCGTGAGGGCTGGAGGTATGGAGTAAGTGTCAGAAGTAAAATTTTCATTTTTAATTAGAATTCTCTTTTCGATATATCCATCGGCAGAAACGGTAATGGAATAATTCAAAAGCACTGGAAGATTTGAGAAACGAAAATTTCCGCTAGAATCTGTGTAATTAGTTCTAAGCAATTTTCCATCCATGGAACGAAGAATTACTTCAGCATTTTCAATGGGGTTACCAGCCGCATCACGCACCACACCAGTAATGTTGACAGTAAGGTTGTATATTCTTGGATACATATAAAAATCTAACCGGAATTCGGTTTCGTTTAGTGTGAATGTGGTGGTCTGGGAAGTGTAATTTTCACAACTAACTGAAATTCTATAGTCGAGTCCCTTTCTGAGAAGAAATTCGTATTCTCCTGCTAGATTCGTGTAGGTAGTTAATCCTTCTACCTCAATAACTACGATGGCTCCAGCTAATGGAGTTTGGTTTGTTATATCCAGCACCTTTCCATACACCCTCCCCTTCTCATATTCGGGCTTCATATAAAAGTCAATTTGCCTCTCTTCATTGGGTGAGAGGGTTGCGAATGTGTAGTTCTCTTGATAACTCTCAGCGGTGCACTTTATTGTGTAGTTCACTCCAGGTATCAGTTCCAAATAGTAATATCCACTAGAATTTGTGACCGCAGATAAGTTTCCAGGTGTAGCTACAATTATTGCAGATTGCAACGGTTCATTTGTATATGTGTTGTAAACATATCCATAAACCCTAGCAGAGGCGATTGAAACTGGCATTAATGGAACATCTATGCGGACACCATTAGATGCCTCTACATGCACACTTTTGCTTCCCGTTTGATATCCCTCCGCAATCGCTTGCACAGTGTAAGTTACTCCACCCACGACAGTAAAGTTATAGTAACCTTGAGAATCTGAAAGAGTGGTATTGCTTCCTGGAAACACTTTCACCTCTGCACCTGCAATTCTTGTACTGTTAGCACCATCATATATGTAGCCAAAGATCCATCCATACTTCTCCTCTAGAGGGGTCATGTAGAATGATGCATTCGTGGAACTGTTAGGCCCTAGAAACACGAATGTTGAGGCGTTGTAGTACCCAGTAGCATTTGCAGTAATTGTGTAGTATGTACTGCCTCTTGCAGAAACAGAATAGAATCCATTGGAATCCGTGTTTGTGGAAAGATTTCCTGGTGTTATTGAAATATTTGCAGATTTCACAGGCAGTCCAGTCATTCCATCAACCACATATCCATATATTGTACCGTTCTCAAATGAGGTCCCGAGCGGAAATAGAAGTATGTCTATGTGTGTGTTTTGATTTTCCGCACAATAAATTGTTTCCTCGGATGAAATGTAGCCATCTGCACTTGCATTCACTGTGTAATTTCCAGGAGATGAGAGAACGAGGGAGAAGGAACCGTTGAGGTCGGTTTCTGCACTCAGATTTCCGGGGTACACATGTATCTTTGCAGTTGGAATGGGCACAAGAGACGTGGCGTTGACCACATGACCTTCGAGTACTGTTGCAGAGGGTTTGATATGTATTTCACTGGCAGGCAAAGGTAGAGAAATGAGCAAGAGTATTAAGACTAGATGAATGAGGAGCAAAACACTTACAGGAGCACTTTCACTCTTCATGATTCTCAATAGCCAAAGGGATATATTAACCTCGCTCTATTTGCAAGCACTTTCACTCACCCCTTCCCTAAAACTATATATGCACCCCTGCAAATCCTCTCTCCGCCGAAAGGCACGAGGTGAAATCGATGCAGAAAGAAAAAATCGCATCCTTGATTGATGAAATCGCCAGGATGCCAGAAATGAAAGATGTGCCGCGAGAACAAATAGAAGCGACTGTGAACGAGATAGTTGGGAAACTTTCTCTCCAACCAAATGAGATTAAAGAGGTTGTTCTTCACAAACTGGCACCTCACAGAGAAATGGAAGGAGAAACTGTGCCACTTTCTAAATTGAGAGAGGGTATGAAAAATGTGTCAGTGGTAGGACGCATCCTCTTCGTGAATGATGAAACCATCAAAATGAGGAATGGAACTGAAAAGAAGGTGCTGAAGGGCTTGATATCCGACAACACAAAGAAGCTTAACTTTGTTGTCTGGAACCCCGAGAAACATCAGGGATTGATAGTGAAGGGTGCAGTGCTTTCATTAAAAAATATTTATACGACAGAATGGCAGGGAGAGCCGCAGATTAACACTTCAGATGCAACTGAGATAACAACTGTGACTGATGAGCATCTACCCAACATTAGACTTGGGACACCTGTTAAGGTAAAGGACTTGCCAGTAGTGAAGTTTCCAGTAACACTCACAGTGAGGGTCATATCAGTTGAGAAAAAGACAGTGAATGTGGGAGATACAGAGAAAGTGCTTTATTCAGGTGTGATTGCTGACGAAACTGGCCATGTCCGTTTCACTGCATGGGCGGACTTCGGACTAAAAGAGGATGAAGTTGTGAAGATAAATGGTGCTTACAAGAAGTTATGGAAGGATATGCATTCTGTTGTGCTGGATGAAAAAACAACCGTGGAGCGAGTTGAAAGTACCAAACTTCCCCCATCTACCCAATTGCTAGCCCCCAGAGAAATATTGATAGAGGATATATATGAGGAGGGCGAAGGTTTTATGTCAAATGTCCAGATAGAGGGTTTTCTAATAGAAGTGAAGGAAACTTCTGGGCTAGTATACAGATGCAGTGAATGTGGTATGGTTCTAGACAAAGGGATGTGTAAGACCCACGGGAAAGTGAAGGAGAGCAAAACTGATTTGCGCATAAAGGGAGTTATAGACGATGGTACTGGTGCCATAATTGCAATCTTTCCGTTGGAGGTCTGTGAGAAACTGCTCGGAAAGAGAATAGAGGACTATCTCTCACTTGTTGGCAAAAACGGTGTTGTAAATCCTGCACTCCTAGAGATGAACGAGAGATTGCTTGGCAGAGCGTTTCAACTCAGGGGAAATGTTAGCTCTGGAGATTTTGGAACTACTTTCATAGTGAAGGACGCCCAGAATCTCCAGATTGACTGCAAAGTTGAGGCAGAGAGCTTGCTTTCTGAAATGGAGGTGTGAACATGGAGAGCAAGCAGAGGGTTATAAAGAAGGCAACCCGCAGAGAGGTTGCCTACAGAATCTTTTCTTTTGAACTAGAAGAAGCCACAGTGGAAGAGAAGGGAGGGGAAACGCTCAGTGCCGAGAGTGCCAGCTTTTCAGAGCAGAGTAAAACTCCTAACTATGTAATCACACCAACTGGCCTGCGAGTGAACCGGGTTCTTGTTGTAGGTAAACTCCTGTATGCTCCAGAACGGATAGGTGAAAAGGAGATGTGGAAGTTAGAGGTATCGGATAGCCTAGGTACGTTCTATGTGCTCACACCAAATTTCCGATCGGAGATTGTGAATTATGTGAAGAATATGGACCCTGACACTCTGCCTAAGGTTGTATTTCTTTGTGGAAAAATAAGAACCTACAAGCCAGATGAAACGAGATTCTATATCTCAATTAGGCCAGAAGTGCTCTGCGACTCAACGATGGACATGCATCATTACTGGCTTATTCAGGCAGCAAAATCTTTGCTCAGGCGGATTGAGTGCCTTGAGGAGTTGGCTAAGATGGAACCTGAAAGCGTTGAGAATTTGATGGCAATTGGATACACAAGGAGTGAGGCGGAGGCGGCGCTCAGAGCAAAGAAGTACTATGGAATTGATTCTGAAAGGGTTGCAAGATACAGGGAACTAGCAATTGATGCTCTGAAAATTGTTTGCGGCGAAGATGTTGAATTACCAGAAACGAAAAGAGAGTCCATTGCAAACTCATTTGATAGTGGAATTGACGAGATAGAAACAGAAGTTGAAGATGAGGAACGAACTTTGTATGAAATGATAAAAAGCTACAGAGAAGACGGCGTTGTAATGGAGGAACTGATGGAACTTACAGGGATGGAACAGGACAAAATCGAAAATCTCACCCTTTCACTAATTGAGAAAGGACTTATTGATGAGCCTGAACCTAATAGATATAGAGCGGTAGATAGTGAGGAAAATGGTGAAGAATTCTGAGAAGTTAACATGCTCTCTCACGATTTCTGTGGAACTGGATAAAAAAATTGCTAGGTGTGTGATGGACGCAATTAAGGTTGAAATTGCAGAAGATGGGGAAACAGATGCTAGAACAAATTTGAGTATGGAATACCTAGATAATTGCCTCCACCTTATCATCAATGCTCAAGACCTGAGCAGTTTGAGGGCCTCTCTGAACTCCTATATCCGATGGCTCAACCTTGCAATTGAAAGTGCCCAACTTTCAAACAGACAGTTTCCTTCTGATGGAGAAGACGATACAGGCAAGGACAAAAATTAGTGGATAAATCTCAAACAGGTTCTCTTCTTCCACTGGAGTAGTGTAATGGATTGTTGCTACAATTGTACCTGTGACAGTCCAGGAGTGTGGGTCAGTCGTAGTATATGGTGGCGTGCCTGTGGTTGTATCACTGAAAGAGAGGGAGGTACCATGGTCACACCAGTTTGCCCATGAACCATAAACCCCAGATTGCGAATAGTAAATGCCATCGAGCGTATAGTTCGCCCAGACCGTATGACTTGCGTCTGTACCAACAAGTGTGATTGTTGAATACCACTGGTGCCTGTAGGTGATGGTTCTTGAAATCGGGCTTGTAATTGCGACAAAAGAGTACTGGTCAACAGTTCTGTAGCGTTCTGTGGAACTCACATGAATTTCATTTGAAATTGTAATCGTAGAGCCATGGTCCACCCAGGCATTCCATGTATCAGAGGAGTAAACAGAGTGAGGAGTGAGGAGAGACTGGTAGTTTATGGTAGCTGGTGCAGAGGGGGAAAGCCCATTTAATGTGAGGGTGCAGTAATACTGCTTGAGGAATTCCGCAGTTATCTGAGTGGGTGTATTCAAATTTACAGTGATTGGATTTGCAGTGCTTCCCGAAGTCCACCTGTAAAAAGCCCATCTGGTGTTTGCCGGGCCTGCTACTTCTGAAGAAATCCCAATTTGATAGCCAAGATTTTCGTCAAGCCAGAGCGTAACAGGTGAGCTGTCATAAATTGTAGAATAGAAGGAACCATTGAGAGAAAGGATTCCGGGATAGGTAGATGTCAGATTCAGGGTTGAGACAGTTAGGAGATACTGGGTCTTCCAGTTAAAGGTGACGCTTGAAGGTGCGGTGATTGTGAATATAACACTGTTCCCAGTGCCTGAAGGTGCCGAGCCAGTTCCAGTGTAACCTGTACATGTGTACTGGATACCAGAACCTCCAGAAACGGGAGAGGTCACAGAGGCAGAGGCAGAGCTTCCGGCATTATACCAGCCCTCTCCTGCTGGACTATCATGGGCAGAAATTACCCGAAGATAGTACTGGGTCTGGTAATAAGCAGTAATTGTCATGTCAAATCCGAGGACTGTGATTGTGTGGCCCTGAGCACCACCATCACTCCATGAAGAAAACAGATACCTTGGGGCATATATGTCTGTTCCTTGAGGGGATGGAGCATAGAGATAGTGATTATAGCCAGCAATCCAGGTAAATGAAACAGGGGCTGTGTACTGAGTGCTGTCAACTTCAACAAGCAAGCCAGATGGGGATGTGGTGATTGTGCACCTTGAGCCTGGCGTGGAGTAATAAACATTCCAGTAACTTCCTCTTGCATCACCCCAGGTAACACAGGGATAGTAACCTGCACCACCATCTCTCCACTGGTAGGTTACCGCAGGCCTGTATTCCCAATCTCCTGTATTTCCATCCGAGACATAACTTGTGGCATAGGGTACACTCCAGGAGTTCGGTGTGGTGTAGTAGGCCTTTGCATATCTTATTGAATAACTCCCAGAATCATAGTAAACTAAATGGAAATACCCATATACAGGGTCAGAACAAAGTGCAGGCCACGCCTGAGTGGTGCTTTCGGTGCTGAAGGGGATAACATAAGGTGGCGATGCCAATCCGTCAGTGCTGTAAGAAATGTTGATATCCCAGTCCGTGCTTGATTTGTAATAAACGCTCGCCACTACCACGGTATTACTCCCGTGGGTTGCAGCCACATAAGGAGCAAATGAAGGTGTGACATCAGGTCCTGCTGGCCTTAAAATGTAACCAATGTTCCATGTAACACCACTATCTGTGGATTTCAAGACAATAGAGTTAAGTGGCTGGGACTGGATGCCAATCATGTCTATGGAGTATGTGTCCCCACTCTGGGCACCTGCATCAATCGGGTCAAGTCGTAGCCTAGTGATTGTCCCTGTCCAACCAGCACATTGTGACATGTTGAAGGTGTACCAAACATAATTAGAGTGGTCTGTTACACTCAGAGTTACTGATTTTGCTTCGTTCCAGGTTCCGTCAGTGCTAGTGATAAAGTAAATTTTTGTGGTTGTGCCAGTGCCAGTAGCCCGCATGTAGAGATGGATGTATTTGTAATTGGATGCGGGAATGTTCAGAGCGGGGCTGTACATAAACGGGTCATTGCCTGTTGCAGTGGTGGAGAGAATGCCACCTGAAACTGTGAAGGCGGTGAGATGGTTACCGACTACCCAGCCCTCAGCATTTCCATTTGTCCAGAATTCCCAGCGGGCATAAGTAACTCCCATGTCATCGTACGCACAATAGAGATTTGTACCAGTGCCCCAGGCGACAGTGGGTCCATAGACCACACCTGAATCTTCGTATGTGTATCTTATCTGGTAAGCATAACTCGAAGTCAGAGGTGGAGCATATCCATTCCAGCTATTTCCACCATTGTCAGACCTAAATCCAAGAATGTCCCTGTCAAAATTACCATACCACCATCTAGCTGCGATATAAACAGAATTTACTGAGTTTCCCATCACAGTAATGGATGGCATATCCCAGTACTCTGAGGTACTAGTAATCTGCCTCCACTGCCAAGCTGTAGATGTGGCAAAATTTGCCTTATCCACATAGCCCAATTCTATAAACAAGTAAGAGGAGGAATACAATGTGAAAGCAAGGTAGATTCTGTTTGCATAACTTCCAGAGTTGCTAGAGATCGCAAGCGAAGGATTGTCACAATCATAGTTCGTGAAATACCACCAAAGACCACTCCATGTGAGGCCAGAATCAGTTGAACGGAATACTGCAATGCCCCATCTTGAAACGGCTGTGCTCCAGAACATGAACGCAGTGTAAATGTAGTTATCACTATCGGTTGCCATCACAGGCGAGAAAGCATTATAGTTTGAGGCCTTGCTCACATTCACATCAGGAATCCACCCGGAACCGACAGCACCACCTGGCACCATGGGTTTCGCTGGCGTAAATGCAAACCCTCGTCTCACTGGCTTTTCTTTTGAAGCATTTAGGTAGTAAGACAGTGTTTCCGCTGAAACAGTGCCCGTAGAGTAAGCTCTAGGCACAGGCATCTCGGCAGGTTCAAGTTTTTCTGGAACAGAGGTAACAGGGACATCGTTTGATTTGAGTTCAGCAACATGCTGGGGAAGTGGTGGGTTTTCTTCATGAACTGGCTCCACCACTCTTCCTTGTAATGTTCCAACTGATGGAGTGCATTCTGCAGCCCGAACTTGGTCCAGCAACCCATGTTCAAAGAAGGCCGTGTCCCTGTTCTGCCAGAAATCTGCAAATTCAATGTAAATATCAGGGTTTGTTTGCACCGATTTTGTCAACTCAAATTCTAACCTATAGAAATCAATAGCACCAGAAACTCCATCGCCTGTTAATCTCCAATTACCTCCTTCTGCACTCCATGTTTTCTTCTCAAGGATCTTCCCTTCCCTTCCACCGAACTCAATCAGGTAATCTGCACCAATGCTAGCACACGGAATTCCAGTACTTCTGTTGTTATCCATGTCCAGGTAAACTCTGAGCCAGTCAAGTCCTCTATCTTCGCTTTCTGTTGGTGTTACTGGCCCTATGTAGACACTCACAAACTTGCCTCTGTACGCCAGTGGAAATTCCACTGTATCTGGAATTGTCGTGTTGAGGTAATAGTCCTCACCATAGGGATAATCCTTTATCCCATCTCCATCAATATCATTATTTGTCTGGCTATCTGGAATCCCATCATTGTTGAAGTCAGAGGGCAGCGGATCAATGTTGTCTGGCATTGTGTCTCTATCAGTATCAGGGGTGTAAACAGTTCCAACAGTCACATAGTTTCGATATGGAAGTTTCTCTCCACCAAAAATCCACTTTTCAACATCAAGGTAAAACTGAAGGTTGCTTGTGCCATGTACTACCGCAAATTCTTGAATGTCTATGGAAGGATTTGAGACCTCACCAGAGGATTCGCTCCTTTTCGGCGTTGAAGCCCAATCGGCAAAGGCACCATCTATGGTAATTGCAGGGGCTGAACCAACATAACTTTTTCTAGCATGGTATCTGTCTGAGGCATCCATCAGGACTACGATGACATCTCCCCTGACCCCTCCGTCCTTAATTGAGAAACCGAGGGTAGCGGTATTCATGCTTCCATCTACTGGCACCGAAAACTGCCATTTCTCTGATGTGCCAAAGCTCAATGTTCTTCCCAGCTGGAACCTGTACCTTCCCGCCTCAAGCCCAACACTGATGGTTTGAGGGCCTTTCAATGTAGCGGTTTGCGGTGCTGCACTACCTTCAATGCTTACAAAGACCTCCTCGACTTTCGAATCTCCTCTGACAGATGTGAACTCAAGTTCCATCGCATCTACATTCCCAGGTTGTGTGATATCCTGGAGCAAAGTTCTGGTAGTAAGGATAAGTGTGGGCTTTTTTCCAATTGGATAGTCAGCCATATCTAGAGTGCCATCGTATGCTTGGACAACGATAAAAATTTTAAAATCGTTACCTGAAAGCAATGACTTTTTAATTTCAACTTCGAGCTGGTTTTCTGAAACTGCCGCTGGCACAGATACAGGTTGAATCCACTGCCAGGAATAAGGGCTCGCACTGTCGTATCTGTAAAGGGTTGTGGAATAAACCTCATTATTCCAGCCATAGACCTGCACATGGTAGGAGGCAGTGACACCCGAGATGCTAAAACCCCCTGTGCCTGTGTCAATAAAAACAAAAATAGTATCTGCTACACGGTCTTGACTTCCAGCCAGCATTCTCCCTTCCACTGAAAGGTAAACAAAGTATGCCTGTTCCTTCTCTGCAAAAGAAAATTCTCTGATTCTGATGTTTGGATTTACCTGAGCGTGACTGGTTATCTGGGATGACTTGTCAATGTCCTTCCATTCTTCAAAAATTCCATCCACTTTCAGAAGGGGTTTGGTGCTGAGTTCATAAAGTCCTGATGAAATGGAAATAAGAAGAAACATCAGAAAGATAAATGGCACAATGTACACTTTGGGAGAAAAGCCCCTGATTTTTTTTCTTCCAAATGTGAGACCACTTGGGTCAGCAAATCCGAACCTTGCGGAAGTTTTCACAGAGAGGTCTGGAAACACATATGGTGGCCGGGATTCCCGCCCATTCAACTCAGCTCTCTCCTCCACTGGGTATTGTGGTGGCTCTTGTCTCAATGGTTGGGCTGGAATATTATCCTGGCTCTCGTAAGTTCCTTTCACATCAGTTTTCTGTGTCTCTGGAATCTCCACCTGTCCCATCACCTTCAACTCACTCCTTGCAAGCACAAAACCCCTGTATTTTGCTTTCTCCTCCTCACTATCGACAATGACCACCCCACAGCTCCTGCATTTTGAATCTTTTTCACCCACAACAGTCCCACAGAATGGGCAGTAGTATGTTAGAGGCCCACTGTATGCAAGTTTTTGTGATTGCTGGTAGCAGTGCTGGGCTGCGTCTATATCACCAAGTGCCTTGTAACAGTGACCGAGAAGTTCCCAGGCCTCCTTAAATTCTGGATTAAGATTAAGAATAGATTTAAGCTGTATGATTGCACTATGAAAATCCTGATTGGAATAAAAGAAGAGTGCACTATCATACATTTTGTATATCTCTCTCATCTCAGGTGCCTGTTTTCCCATCATCTGTATATATATCCAACTTCTGGTATTTATAGGTTACAGCGTTCTATCATTATTTTGGTTTTCCTTCTAATAAATTGCAGCTCTTGCACACTTCATTTATAGATGGTTCGCCACAGATTTTACACACCTTAAGTTGCTTTTGTTTGTATCTCTCTCGGATTAGGGGGATAACTTCATCATAACTTTTTAAAATTCCGAATTTTACACTCGGGTTTTCTTTATCTAGCCTCTCTATCAGAGCCCTATATTGGTTCCGCAATGCAAATTCTGCATAAGGGCAGACAGCATGCGAAAATGGAATAGCATTTAGCATTGCAAAGAGATATACTTCTCTTTCTGGTATGCTCCTCAACGGTAAAATTCGAGGTACAAGCCCAGGCTGTACATGAACATGCGGTGCCATCCGTGCAAGTTTCTCCACATCTCCTCTTGTAAAATTCATCAGAATTGATTGTACAGTATCATCTAGATTTAAGCCAGTAGCAAGAACTGTACAGCCAAGGGATTTGCTTGCCAGATTTAGTGCCTTTCTTCGCATAACCCCGCAGTATGTGCAAGCCCGTGTTCGATTATCTGCAACGGTCTCATCAAGTGTCCTCTGAAAAAGTTGCCTAAATGAGATAAAGTGATGCTCTACACCAAGCATTTTGCAGAGCTTTTTTGCTGCTTTAATTGTCTCACTTCTATAACCCTCAATTCCCTCATCCACAGTTATTGCTACAATTCGTACATCTCTGTGCCTAGAAAAAATTTTATGAAGCATGTAGAGACAGACAGATGAATCCTTTCCGCCAGATAGACCAATTCCTATAACCGCTTTTTTTTCGATGTATATTTGGGTGGCAATTTCCCGTTTCACTCTCTTCTCGAAAAATTCATTGAAATGTTCACGGCATAGATGAGCACCGCTGTATCTAACGAATTCTATTGCCTCTTTACTGCAAAAATCACATCTTCGGCTTTTTTTCGTATTTGAGAGGGTCTTCATAGCCAGCATCCCTAAATCCTTTCAAGCGGAGGATGCATGCCTCGCATTTTCCGCAGGCAAGCTTCCCACCTTTGTAACAAGTCCATGTGAATTCGTAAGGAACGCCTAGTTGTATTCCCTTCTTTATTATTTCTCCCTTTGTCATGTGGAGTAACGGTGCTAACACCTTTATTCTTTTGCCTGAAACACCCACTTTAGTTCCTTTTGCTAGCGTCTCTTCAAATGCATTCAAGAACTCTTCCCTGCAGTCAGGATAACCACTAAAGTCAACCTGGTTTGCACCGATGAAAATTGCGTCTGCATCAATTACTTCTGCATATGCGCCCGCAATACTGAGAAAAATGAGGTTTCTAGCAGGCACATAAGTTGGCGGAATATCCTTTCCGATTTTGTGAGTTGCTAGCGGGACATCAATCGACTTATCTGTGAGCGCCGAGCCCCCAATCGTATCAAGGTTGAGTTTTATTATCTTATGTTCCTTTACCTCAAAGAATTTGCAGAGCTTTTTTGCACATGCCAGTTCCCTCTTGTGTCGTTGTCCATAGACAAAGGAAATTGCATGAATTTCATAGCCCTTTGATTTTGCGATTCCGAGCACTGTAGCAGAATCTAAGCCACCAGAGACAAGAACAACTGCTTTCATCTTCTCGCCTTCTTCAACTCCTGCTCCATCTTACGGATTTCTCCGATTGAGCGAACAATGAATGCAATTGCGAGGGCAAGTGCGATGCCTCCAAGCACACCTGTGAATACTCTAATAGGGTTTGTGCTTTCGTAATGTAAAAATGTGAGAAAGTCCTGGGCAACACCATCAACACCCATTGGCACCAGAAGCAGGAAAATGAGCCAGAGTTTAATATCTAAATTGACAAAGCTGAGTAATATAGTAGCAATTCCAAGGCCGAAGAAAATGCCAGTACATCTTGCACAGAAAGGCATCTGGTTTCCATTTAGAAAGTAAGAACGAGAGGCATGCTGATGGCACATTATATCCCCAAATTCATAAATTTCTTTAGCCAAGTGCGGCATCTTTTCGGTTTCGTTTTGAAAGTCAATTATGTTCACCCTGCCTCCCTCACCTAAATCCAGTGAGTTGGGTGGAAGCATGTAGGGAGTGATTACTAGAAGAAATGCAAAAACGGTAAATAGGATGCTGAGGGAAAAAAGCGCAATTGAGAAGTTCAAAGAAGGTTTAAAATCAAAAAGTTTTTTTACCTGGATATCCATTTTTTACCTCTCCTGCTTTCGGGCAGCCCTTGCAAATGTTTGCCCTCCCTTCTATTAATTCGCATTCTGTGCAGAAAATGAACTCACCATGTCCTTCTTCCACTCTTTCATCACTGACTTTGGCTTGGGAACTTGCTTGGCTACGCATTCGCATTCTTTTGGACATGTTGTATGCCCAGTAAATGAAGAATATTGCAGAAATAATTGCAAAGATGCCCATCATATTGGTGAGAACTGGATAAATATCATTATGCGGAAGTTCTGGTAGAAATGCAGGCATTATGAAGATTATAAACGCAGAAGCACCGAAGAAGACAACAATCAGGAGGATGAACGACTCTTTAGTATGTGGAAATTTTAGTTTCACATTGCAGAATAAAATAGGAGAATAGATAAAATTATCGCTCTTTGTCAGTATCTCCGAACAAGTTGGAAAAGCCAGATACTCATTACTACCCTAAAAGCCATTAGAAAGGGAATTGATGTGGACATACTACAGGGAAATCTACTGATTTTTTCCCGGCCTACACCCCTATGGCTCCTGTACCATAGAAGTGGCCATCAACCCTTCCCTAGTGTATTTTCATTTCGCTCTCTACATATTTCATAGAGAGCGAGAAGAAATTCCTTGAATCTCACCTCCTTCTCTATATAGATCTGCCCACTTGGCGCTGGTGCCGAAAGGCGTCACCTTACGAATATAGAATCCCCGTATGTTCCTGATAGTCAG